>JAYVKQ010000364.1:0-4307 GCA_043768285.1 Saprospiraceae bacterium
TCAAAGCATTGAAATATGGAAAACGCTTTTCCGCCTTTGTTGAAAATTATTTATTTCATAATTATTTATTTTTTGACACACTTTTCTGAACATTCCCAACTATAATCTATAATCTATAATCTATAATCTATCAACTATAATCTATCAACTAAATATAAATCATCTAAAATTCAATATAAAAATGACTAAAAAATATCTCTTTGGTATCGCTTTCATCGGTTTATTGGTTTCTTCATTTACGGTATATAAACCAACAATCAAGCTCGCCCTTTTAAAATACAATGGTGGGGGCGATTGGTACAACGATGTCAATTCGTTGAAAAACTTAGCTACTTTTTGTAATAAAAATTTGGGGACAAATTTTGATACCGAATATGCAACAGTTGAGGTAGGCAGTGCTGAAATCTACAATCATCCTTTTATTTATATGACAGGGCATGGCAATGTACTATTCTCAAATCAAGAAGCTGAAAATTTGCGGGCATATCTGATGGGTGGCGGTTTTCTATTCATTAACGATGATTACGGTATGGATCCCTTCATCAGACCCGCTATGAAAAAAGTGTTTCCCGAAACTGAATTAGTAGAATTGCCCTTTGCGCACCCTATTTTTCACGAAAAATATGAGTTTCCGAATGGTATTCCCAAAGTGCATCAGCACGATAGCAAACCTGCCAAAGGTTATGGTATTATCCTACAAGGGCGTTTGGTAGCGTTTTACAATTATGAAAGTGATTTGGGCGATGGCTGGGACGATGTGCATAAAGACCCCGAAGATATGCGCCAAAAAGCGTTGCAAATGGGGGCGAATATTGTGAAGTATGTGTTTCAGCAACAATAGGCATACCCCCTCAGTATTTGATTCTACTTTGGCACTCTAAGAAATCTAAGATTAGTTTTTCATGCTTGGCAGCACGTAGGGCAGTTTTTGATTTTCTTTTTATGGCGCGAGCCGCGCCATAAAAAGAAAATCAAAAACCTTCTTGTATTTTTTAAAATTATCTAAAGTGCCAAAGTAGAATTAGAAACTTGAACTATTGTACTATTGTAAATAAAAAAGCCAAACGCGCTAAACGTTTGGCTTTTCTTATGCACCCCCTCAGTATTTTCGCCGTTTTTACCGCACCACCGTCACATTTCCTTCAATCAACTCTATGATACCATCGAGGTATTCGACTTCGACAAAGTAGGTATATACATTAGGCAATACGTCTTTACCTTTAAATTTGCCATCCCAACCGAAGAGGGGATTATCGGGTGTGAAGTCTTTATAATCACATATCTGTTCGCCCCAACGGTCAAATATCTGGAAGCGTTTTATCTTTTTGACCACGCGGCTGCCGTGTATCACGAATATATCGTTATTGCCATCGTTATTCGGTGAAAAGGCATCGGGTATGAATACAGGGCGCGTTTTGTCAATTTTGACGTTGATAAAGCCTTCAGCTATGCACTTATTAGTATCCGTCACTTTTACGCGATAAGTCGTTTCGCGCACAGGTTTTACCCATTGTTGAAGGCATAACGAATCTTTTTTACAGATAGAATCTGAATAGATAGACCACTCTACGCGTCTAATATTCGTGATATTTACGCCTACATTGAGCAATAAGCTATCCCCCAATTTTAAGAGTGTATCTAAGCCCAACGAAACACCAATTTGTCTATCCTGTACGATATTGAATAAGGTATCAACAACACAACCAGACGCGTCTTGTACATAAAACCTATACGCACCTGCCATCAAATTTGTAAACGATTTGCGTGGTGTAAATACTTTGCCATCGAGAGAATACAAATAGGGTGGTGTTCCACCGTTCACAGTATCCACCACCAATGAGCCGTTTTGCTCGCCATAGCAAGCTGGTTTTTTGATATTGAGCGCAATATTATTCGGGCGTTTGTCAATGCGTTTGACGGTGACAGTATCTACACTGGCGCAACCCGTTTCTGGATTTCTGACAACGAAAATATAATTACCAGGTTCATCTACCACGGCTGTCAGACCGTTGTCTTCCCCAACGAGTCGCCCTGGGCTTGGCAGCCATTGATAGGTTAAGCCTACGCCCAGACTTGAACCGCGCGCGCCAATCGTAACCGTTGGATGATAACAATCCAAGCTATCATTGACATAAGCATCAGCAGTTGGTACGTCTGCTTTGCTGGATACTTGAATGAATACTGAGTCTCTACAACCGTTCAAAGTATTGATAATCAGAAGTTTATAAGTACCTGCACTGTCTATTTTTGGCGAGTAAGTCGTTGAGTCAGATTTGAAATGCCCTCTTTGGAACGATTGCCAAGTTATCTGAAAATTAGCTCCTTTTGATGAGGCTTCGGCATTCAGGGTCAAAACACTATCAATACACGTTATTTCTTTTGTTGGTTCAATGAATACTGTTGGCTTTGCTACATTTTCATTGACTCTGATACTGTCTATCGCTATACAGCCATTCGCTATATTCGCAACAGTCAATACATAAGTACCTCCACGGCGGGCAATAGTACGATTGCGATTGTCTATCGGAATATCGTTCAGTGTCCAAAGGTATGTCGTCCCTACTGCGGTTGAACGCGAACCATCAATGGTTATAGTATCTCTCAAACACGTGATACTATCAACAACGGGCGTTAAAATAACTCTTGGTGAGGTGGAATCTATACGGACAATAACGGTATCGCGTGAAATACACCCGTTAGCGTTTGCTGTCAAAATATAGGTATCAGGTTTCAATACTTCTTGCTGAGGCGCATTACCTCCTGTAAATCCACCAAGGCTTGTCCAACGCAATTGGATACCTGTACCTACTGGCGTGTTGCCACCAACCAATAACACTGGATTATCGCACGTCAAAGTATCATCAACCCCAGCGTCTGCGGTTACAGTAGCTTGTATCGTAATTGTAACTATGGCGGTATCGGATGGGCAAGTGGATGCAGCAGGTGTTGGGCGCAATATATAACTGAATCTATACACACCTGCGTTCACATTGCGCGTGCGGAAAGTCCTTGAAACTGTATTAAAAGCACCTGCCAATGAGGGTACTGCCGAGGTTTCAATCCAAGTGCCGCCTGCACCTGCCCCCCTCAGTAATGTTGCCAAATTAAAGGTAGTATCAATACCTCTACACACCTGTAATGCTGTATCTAAACCCGCACTGATGGGTGTAAAAACGGTAATATTGCTCGTTTTATTAACAGTAGTTGAATCAATACAACCCGATGCATCTCTTATGGATAACAAACGCACACTCGTATTTGCAGTTGGGCAATATGTAAATCCAAAAGTAGTGGTATTGGATACTATTATGCTATCGCGGTTAGGGTTTGTTAGTCGAATCGTTAAATTGTACGGTGCTTGTCCTGTTGTTGCAAAATTAATGGCTGAACAATTGCCGCGACACAAATTACTATCTACCACAGCCATCGTTGCTGTTGGTTTTCTATTGAAAATAACGGATATAATTCTCGCCCCCGTTGATGTAAAACAAGCATCATTCAAATCTACATTATTCCCAATTCTATTACCTGCAATAGCTGAGATATAGTAAGTTGTACCATAAGTCATACCCGCTAATAATGGAAAATTTGGTGTAAAACTACGAGCAATAATGCCCGTTTTAGGGTCTCCTGTATGAATAACATATTGCAAAGTATCATCTGGCTCAAGCACTCTGCCGCCCAGATAGGTGGCTTTGGCGGTATCGCCTTCGCACAATGTAAACGTTGCAGCTTGCATTGTACCCGCATTAGTACCACAATTGGCACAAGCCTGAACACCTGCAATGGCAGGTGATAAACAGTTTCTACTGTCTTTTATTTGAAAATTATAATTGCCGGGTAGAAAGCCAACCGATCTGAATAAATTACCTGTTACCGTTCCTGTTGTTGTATTTGTACCATTCAAAACCACTGAATAAGGTGCAGTACCGCCCGTCATATTGAAGCGAACGAAGGCTTGGCTGCGCGTTGCACTGCAACTATCCGCCAAACTGCCCGTCAATACTGAGGGGGTAGGGTTGAAGGTAATGGCTACTGTATCAGATATTGTGCAAGTACCTTTAGTCTCACTCCACACAAAACGATATACGCCAGCAATGGGAACTGTTACCGATGAAGTTGCCGAAGCTGTATTTTGAAAAGAGGCTATACCTGGGTTAGTAGCTAAACCTGTCCATTGTCCTGTGCCGCCACTGTTCACCCCTTTTAGGGTCGTCGTTGTACCACAGACTGCTTCATCTGGACCTGCCGTTAGGTTGGCAAAGTTGGTAATATTGATAGTTAAGTCGCGGGGTTGCCCACTAAAA
>JAYVKQ010000365.1:0-5302 GCA_043768285.1 Saprospiraceae bacterium
TAGCCGCCGGTCACGGATATTGCATCGTTGTCTTTGGGTTCTAATTTTTTAATATCAATACGGTTTTTATCCCGTTTGAGTTTTTCCATAAATACATACAAGCCCTTATATTCACTGTTAATTTCGAGTTCTACAAATTTAGTACGGGCGGCATATCGCCCAATATTATTGGCAACTTGATAAGCAAAAGCATTGCGTATCAATGACTTATCACCATAAGGTCCATGCAATATCCAATCTTCTTCTTCTGGCAAACCCAAAAGACTTTTGGCTATATCGTTGCCTTTGTCGTCTTTGAGTTCAAGCCCATAGGACTTTTTTTCGTATAGTAACTGTGATACAGCCCCTCTAATCTCAATGGCAATTTTTTCAGAATGTATTAAACTATCCTTAAAGCGAATATCCATCGTGGCGTTCACTTTGGGTTCGTCAGCAATTGTGCTGTTCGATTTGATGGTGATATAAGGCATTGGGTCACCTTTTGCGGGCACAACGGGCGTAGTATCAATGGGCACAAATAGTGTATCGCCGCCATTTTTTTTACAAGCGGTAATAAATAGAATGATACTAAGAGAAAATAATAGCTTTTTCATGTTTGATTTATGGATATAGAGTTATTTACAGTGGTTCAATATTGTTTTTAAACCAATCACGACATTCATCTAAGGTAACTTGACCAGATGCTGTGGAAATGACGAATGTCTCTAAATCTTTTAAAGGTAAACTTCTTCTAATTCTAAAGCCGTTTAATTTTAGGAAAGCAGACGCAGCTTCCAATCCAGTTCTTTTGTTACCGTCAGAAAAAATGTGGTTACAAATAACACTAAAAAAATAAAGTGCAGCCTTATCTGACAATGTAGGATAAGAAGGTACACCAAATAATTCGCTATCAATAGCTTCAATGAGGTAATCCAAATTCGGTTCGTGTAGGAAGTTATTGGAGGCATAAAATTCCCTCCGTGTGCTTGTATTGTTTTTCGATTGATTAAAACAATATCTTTTTTGGTTAATAAATCCATTGGTTTGATATTAAGCTAATGCTCTAAATACACTGTCATATTCAGCGAAGTCTTCATCAATAATTTTTTCTAAACGGGCTTGCCTATCGTCCAAAAGTGCTTCTTTGACTTTTGGGTCGTCTTGGATAACAGAACGAGAGACCTCTAAAAAAAGCTCTTTATCCCTCTTGAAAAGTTCTATTAATACTAACTTGAGTGAATTACTTTCTACTAAATTTCCCATTTTATAAAATTTTATACAAAACTAATGATTTTTGAGCAATAACCAAATATCAGCTTGGTTAGTTCAATGCTTTTGGATTTTAAAGTAAGTGGGCGGTAGGTTATAGGCACTCATGTAAAAAGTTGTTTTTTTTCTTGAAAATATAGTGGTGTTATGAAAATGTAGCCTAATAATACCTTTTAAAACTATGTCGCTAATAAAAAAACGGACACCCAAAAGTGTCCGTTTTTACGTCAAAATACTGAGGGGGTATATTTCATACAACCTATCAAGCTACGCTTTTTTGAGCCATTGTTTTCTGTGCTTTTATGCGGTTTTTTTCAATCATTTTTACCAAGTTATTTGGGTCTTTAATGACACCTTGCATAAAGAGTAGGTTTGAAAAACCGACAGTATTGGCTTTTACAAAAAGAGTATTTGAGGGACAAGCGGGTAGAGCAATTTCAGATTTATATGGCTCATTGATGAATTTGAAATGCTCTGTTGTGGACACATTACGATAGCCCAACTGTTCCAATACTTGCGCTACTTCACCATAAGTAACGTTCATTTCTTTATACACATGAGTTGCTAAATTGTAGCTATACATCTCTTACGTATAGGTTTTAATTGTACAAAAATAAGGTTTTGGTATTAATTTTCAAAATTACATTTTATAATAGGCTTTTTATCTGAAAAAGTTCAAAAATACTGAGGGGCTACACCATCAAGGTTTTCCCATCAAATTTTGCCCCTTATAATATCCCAACTGCTTGTTTTTCAATGATTTAACTATCACAGTCATTTGCCCAACATGGTAGGAAAAATGTTCAATGACGTGTATTAATATCGAAATACCCGTTTCTTGATATATCTGCACTGGGCGTACTCGTAGCAATTCTTTTGCCGTAATTGAGGGTAATAAAACAGCTATTTCAGCTATTAAATCGTCCAAAAGTTTTAATAATTCGGCTTTGGGTATAATATCCCTTTGGTCAAATTCCTTTTGGCGTTCTCGCTTATCGGGCGCACCGCCGATGCCGCTTAATATCCATTGTCGGGCATTGCCGCAGAGGTGCAATACCAAATTGCCAATAGCATTGGAGTTGTCGTTGGGTCGCCACCAAATTTCAGCATCCGTCAGCTCTGCCAAGCATTTTTTGATGCGGGGTACGCTTTCTTCAAATACCCTTATGCGCAATTGGGCGATGATTTCGGTTTTAAAATCGTTTGTAGTAGCCATAATAACATTTGAATTTAACACTAATTCTCATTTTAATACTGAGGGGTATCACCCTTTCGTCTTTGCTTTTTCCATACGTTCTCCATGTCGTCTTTCTAAAACCTCTAAGGCTTTTATTACCCGTTTTGCCTTTGCTTCAAGGCTTTTAGGCTCTGTCAAAAACTGTTCTAACCACCGTCTTCCAGAGGGGTTCATTTGGTCATATTCCGCTTGGGCGATAGGGTTTTCTGCTAATTCTACTATAAAATAATCGGGTAATTCGACCTCTTTGTAGGCAGTATGCTCTTGTTCTTCTATTTCGACATATACGGTATCGCCTTGTTTTTTCTTGATAATTTTCAATATTTTAACATTCAACATCACATAATGCCGCCCATCGCCCAAGGGTAATAAGGTGCGCTCGATGGGGCAACCGTCCACTGTTCCGCGTATATCTACACGGTTTTTGATACCAAATATGTGTTCAGTATTGAATGGCACAACCAGCACCGTTATGGGTGATGTTGCGCCGTTTATGCTTTCGAGAGTGGTTGTAAAACGTTGCATTTTTAGAAATTTTGAATGAAAATACTGAGGGGTATCATTTTACCGAAACCGATATAGTCTGCTTTTCACCTTTTTCATTATTGATTAAAACCCTATAATTCCCTTTTTTTAAAGCAAAAGCCTTTTGTTCATTTTTATTATTGATAACCATTATGTCTGTTGGTACTGCGTACTTAGGTTCATCGTTGTAATATACTTTTGCTAAACAAGGAAACTCAATTTTTATCTCATTATTTGGGAAATTAACCCATTGTCTGCCTTCAATAAAATATCAAAATCCACTCGAATTGCCACCATCAACAGGTAGCGATACACCCGTAATATAGCCCGCAGCATCAGAAGCCAAAAATACGGCAGCATTGCCAATATCCTCTGGTTTGCCGAATTTGCCCATTGGGGTGCGGCGTAGGGCGCGGTTCATACGGTCAGGGTCGCTACTCATGGCGTTTTTCATCATACTGGTTTCTATAAACCCTGGCGCAATGGCATTGACGCGCACATTATACGGCGAAAACTCAGATGCCAGTATCTTTACCATACCTTCAACGCCCGATTTTGAAGCTCCATAGGCTGCTACGCGGTCAATACCATAATAAGCCGCCATTGACGAAATCATCAATATACAGCCTTCTTTGCGCGGTATCATGCGCTTGGCACATTCGCGGGTGAGGGCGAATACGGCGTGCAAATTGGTATGCACAATACGGTGAAAATCCTCGTCTGTCACCTCCAAAGCGGACTTTTTCATATTGATACCTGCATTATTAACCAATATATCAATGTTGCCGTGCTTTTTTTCAATCCTATCAACCAAGTCGGGTAGGGTAGGGAGGTTCGTGACATCATTGACCATGTAATGTGCCTGTTCACCCAACGCATTTGCGGCTTCAGTCAAAGCATCCTCGCGTCTGCCGGTGATAATGACGGTTGCACCTGCTGCGAGCATGGCTTGCGCAATAGCGTAACCGATACCACCACCGCCGCCTGTTATGAGGGCTGTTTTGTTTTTTAATGAAAAAGACATAGTTACTACATTAAAATCATGAAAATAGGAAGGGAGGCATCAGAACCACCACGGCGAAGATACACTTTGTTTCTATATGTTTTCAAGTGTTGCTTTCCATTTTTGCAAAATAGAAGTGCGATACGCTACCCCCCTCAGTATTTGAGGCGAATCGATGTGTAATTTTTGGTATCCACCACTTTGCGAATTCCACTTTTTGGGGGCGTGACAAAGTATAACTATACTGAACCGAAAGTGGTTGTCGGATAAAAAAATTCAATAAAGTTTATCTCTTCAGTCATGCTTTCAGCTTGATGCAGCATATTTTCGCAAGTTTGGTGCCTAAGATTTACGAAATCTTCAAGATTAAATCTGTTTATGCTCAAAACCCGAAAACCACATTCGGTTTAGTATAAATGTATTGGTTCGTGGATTTGAGGTTTGGCACAACGAGCGGATTTGCATGGCTTTAAACACTTGTTAAATTATTTATATATAATCATAAAAGTTATATTATTTTAATCGAAATGTTTTCATGTACAATAAATTATTTTATTTTATATGCACAATAAATTGAATATCAAGTATAAGTTACAATAATATAGATATTTATATTACTTTCATATTGAAAAAAAAAGAATTAATAAATTAAATTTTCGTTATTCTACGCAAATAGGTTATTGTATGAATGAAAACAAATATCTACCTTTGTACTATGAAAATTAAGTATTTCACATATTGAAAATTTAGTTAATTGTTAATAAATTTCAAACAATGTTAATAATTTCTCAAAATGGAAAGCTAATTTACATAACAGAATATACAGGAAAGAGAATAAAGTATTGAGAAGAACACTTGAAGAATGCACCAAAAAAGTTAAGCTAAGTTAGACCGTAGAACCCGTTTATTAATTTACCCATAGAGCTTACCCTTTGCAATGCCACAGTTGCATCCATGTAGTGCTTTGTGACCGACTTATGATACGTTGCATAACCCTTTATTATTAAATGTAATCTTTGTTAATCAATTATGGAAAAAACTATACAATCAATCTGCATTAAACAATTCCCGAATTTTACATGAATCATGTGAGATTATAATATCTGGTTTTAGATAGTATAGTCTCAATAAGCATTATTTTTGTTCAGAAAATGAGCAAAAGCAGATGTAGGCATATCTATAAACTATTCAAGGTTTATAGATAGCATATATTTTACATTAAAGTCGTGACTGTTAACCTTAAATCTTACATATAATGATCAAAATAACCATCATCACTGTTGCTTACA
>JAYVKQ010000366.1:0-2358 GCA_043768285.1 Saprospiraceae bacterium
GCTCCTATAAATTTACCTGCAAGCGTGTCAGTTATTCTGGAGTTACGATACTTATCAGCTGTTTGAGCCACGATATTCATATCTGCACGAATACCATAAGTAAGATTTAATTTATTATTTACTGCGAACTGGTCTTGAATATAAGCACTTGGCGTATGCACTTGTAATATTTGCAAAGGCGCAGAGCCATCGGGCAACAAAGAATAACGATAGTTGAAACGAGCAGCCGTTATAGCTGAAGCCGTGGGGTTTGATTTAGATTCTAAAGCCGCAGCCTTAAAATCAGCAATTGAATTATATACATAAACACCATTAGAAGAAAAGAAGAACAAGTTATTAGACTTGAAATATTCATAAGCTGCACCCGCCGTGAACTTATGCTTACCAGCATAATAAGTCAAGTTATTCGTTACATTAAATGTAGAATAATCCAATTTATTATCAGGTGTAAAAGGGTCAAAGCCAATAGTTGTATAAGTCGTTCCGTCTTTCAAAATATCAATTGTAGGGAAGGGCTGTGTTCTATACTTTCTATCTTCAATTTGCTTATTAAGCGTTGCAATCAAATTATTTGAGAACTTATTTTTGAAAGTAGAGTTCAATTCAGCTACAAATGAACGGGTATTGTCCAAAATGATATAACCTGTATTTTGGGCAGAAATGGCTTCAGCTCGGTTTGTTCTATTACCATTACCTGCTAAGTTACCACTGTTACTTTGGCTAATTAAAACATCAGATTGAGAATCGTGGTGAGAATAACGAAGTGCTAATTTGTGGTTATCGTTGATATTATAGTCAATTCTCGCCAAAAATTTGTTACTGTTACTTTCATTGTTGAAGCCATCAATAGCACCCATATCGTAGTTGAAATTCGTCTGCATAAAGCTTTTTAAGTCTTCTAAATCGGCAGCTGTTGTTCTTGATACGTTACCTGTTGCACCAGGACGATTTGCCACCCAATCCAATGCTGGTGCGCTACGCTTTAAAAATTCGCCATTGACAAAATAGAATAATTTATTTTTGATTATTGGTCCACCCAATCTAAAGCCATACGTTTTTTCATCAATATTTCTAATACTGGGTATTAGTTCAACGCCTGCGGCTTTTTTACCAGCAAGGTTTTGATTTTTTGTGAAACCAAAAACAGAACCCGAAATCTCGTTTGTACCAGAACGTGTAACAGCATTGATACCAGCACCAGCAAAACCAGATTGACGCACATCAAATGGCGCAATATTGATTTGTACTTCTTCTAAAGCATCTAATGAAATGGCAGATGAGCCTGTACGACCACCAGCCGCAGCGGAATTACCCAAGCCGAAACCATTGTTGAATACCGAACCATCAATAGTGAAATTATTGAAACGGCTATCTTGACCCGCGAATGAACGACCGTTGCTGTAAGCATTATATTTCGTAATGTCATTCAATGTACGCCCCAAAGTAGGTAGTGCGTTCAAGTTTTCACGACTAAAAGTAGTCGCCGCACCCGTACGATTACCACTGAATATGTCATTTTTCTTGTACGTCACTTCTACTGCATCTAATACAGTACCTTCTTCCTGTAATATCATATTGACAGTTGCCGTTGTACCTAATGACGCATATACATTGTCTTCAATGTTTTCTTTATAACCCACGTAGGTTGTAGTCACTTTATAAGGACCACCAACGCGCACAGAAGGCAAAAAGAAACTACCATTTACATCTGTTACGGCAGCATAGCGTGTCCCAGACGGTACGTGTACCGCTATAACGCTTGCGCCAATTAAAGTTTCGCCTGATTTTTTGTCTTTAATAACACCACCAATACTTGATGACGTTACTTGTGCGAATGACGCAAGAGACATAAATAGGAAAACTAAGGTCGTGAAAACAAGTTGTTTCATACCTAAAATTGTAGTGAGGAAACGATTTTCCATGAATTGATTTGATTTAGTTAATGAATTCAGATAAGAATTGATTAGTTGTAGTGTCCATTATAAGTCCGTGTTTCTTTATAGGTCTGTCATTACGCCGCAAAGTTAAGCAAACGTATCTTAACTCAATCTTAATTATGCCGTTTTTTATATAAAATTATGATATTTATTTTAATGCTATTTATGACGCAATTATGGTATTTTGCCTATACCAGAACGAAATTTGCACTGTATTTGCATAGTATAAAACATAATTTGCTTTTCTCCCCATCTTGGATTATTATTGCTAAGATTGGCTACCCCCTCAGTATTTCCTACGTAAAAACACATTCAAGGACTTCCCCAAAAATTAACAGATATTTGACATATATTTGGGAATTATTTTTATTTGAAAAGCGTTATTTAATTAGAACGAGGATGTTAAGGATGGAAATGATGC
>JAYVKQ010000367.1:0-4223 GCA_043768285.1 Saprospiraceae bacterium
GCCCTTGAAACAACCAAAATTCACTCTGTTTCGGGCATATTGCCACCCGAAACAGCCTTAGTTGCCACGCGACCATTCCGCGCTCCTCACCATACTATCAGCGATGTGGCTTTGGTTGGCGGTGGCTCTACGCCGATGCCAGGCGAAATATCGTTGGCGCACAATGGGGTACTGTTTTTAGATGAATTGCCCGAATTTAAACGCACTGTTTTGGAAGTGATGCGGCAACCGATTGAGGAACGGCGCGTGACTATATCGAGGGCAAAAGTGACGATTGAATACCCCGCCAGTTTTATGCTTATTGCGTCCATGAACCCCTGCCCTTGTGGGTTTTATAATCATCCCGAAAAAGAATGTGTTTGCGGTGCGGGTATCGTCAAACGATATTTGAATAAAATATCAGGTCCTTTGTTGGATAGAATTGACCTGCACGTAGAGGTCGTCCCTGTCAAGTTAGATGAATTGACGGCTGTGAATAACAATGCCGAAACAAGTTCTGTTATTGCCGAAAGAGTAGTCAAAGCAAGGGACATACAAGCCAAACGCTTTGAAAAATATAAAGGCGTATATGCCAATGCCCAAATGCCAAGCCGCATGGTGAAGGAGGTTTGTGCCTTAGATACTGAGGGGATAGCTATTTTGAAAACCGCCATGAATAAGCTGCAATTATCAGCACGAGCATATGATAGAATATTGAAAGTGGCACGCACAGTAGCGGATTTGGCAGGTAGTGAAAATATTCAGACAGAGCATTTGGCAGAAGCCATTCAATTTAGGAGTTTGGATAGGGCTAATTGGGCTGGATAACACCATTATAACTACTCCTTACTTTCCATTTGTACTTGTTAGATTTTTAAATGAAAAATTGCGTATAAAAGGAAATTTCTCTATTTTTGCGCCGTTTTTAAACAAAATCTAAAACAATGGGAAGAGCGTTTGAATATCGTAAAGAAAGAAAATTTGCACGCTGGGGAGCGATGGCAAAAATTTTCACAAAAATAGGTCGTGAAATTGCCCTATCTGTCAAGGAAGGCGGTTCTGACCCCAATAATAATCCCCGCTTGCGAGCTGCCATTCAAAATTCTCGCAAAGCCAATATGCCTAAAACCAACGTTGAGGCAGCTATTAAAAGAGCATCGTCTAAAGATGCAGAAACCTACTCGGAAGTCATATATGAAGGTTATGGTCCACATGGCATTGCTGTTTTGGTAGAAACCACAACTGATAACACGACACGCACCGTCGCAAACGTCAGAAGCCATTTCAACAAATGCGGTGGTTCAATGGGGACGAGTGGCTCAGTGGATTATATGTTCACGCGCAAAGGCGTTTTTCGCGTGAAAAAAGAAAATTTGCCGAACTACGATGAGTTAGAATTAGAACTTATTGATTATGGCTTGGATGAAATCAAGGAAGATGGCGGTGATTTGGTCATTTATTGCAATTTCACAGATTTTGGTTCTATGCAAAAGTATTTCGACGAAAAAAATGTTGAAGTAGAAGAAACGTCATTGGAACGCATACCCAATATGACGAAAAAATTGACGGACGACCAAGTGGATAGTCTTATCAAATTGATTGATAAACTGGAAGATGATGACGATGTGTCGCAAGTATTTACCACGATGGATATGTCTGAATAATATGATATTTAACTGTGGCACGGCAGAACTATTGGATAAAAATAAATTATCCCAAAATAGCCGTGCCACAGTTACCCCCTCAGTATTTTAAAGGTGTCAAGCGTTTTCAAAATGCTTGACACCTATTTTTTTGCTTCTACTAATCGTGCTACCATGATGCCCGTATGCGCTTTTTTATCTCGGATATAATCCATCAGCGACCCTTCAGTAATGACGACTTTATGGAATTGCGAAGAAGCGTGCATCAATCGCGGCTGCCCGTTGATGTGGATAATCATGCCGACATGAGCCATATCCATACCACCTAATCGGTTTGTAACACCAATAATGTCACCATCTTTTAATTGATTTTCAATATCTTCTACATTTTCTTTTGGTATATACCATTTTTCTCTATGCGTAATATCGTGTTCCAATTTTTGCATTGCCACATAGGTTGCGTTATCCGCTAAGTTGCCATAGAGGGTATCTTTTTTAGAGGTCATATAGTTAATATCTTTATCTAAAAGTATCCCTCCGAGTTGCTTTGTAATGTTTTTGATGACTCCTCTCTTTTCATTTTCAAATATCCAATCACTAAAATAGTGTAGTCTTGCTGCATAGTCAATATCGCCCATGCGATAGCGGATATGTTGTAGGTTTTTTTTGTAACTATCAAAAGATTTAGGATTAATCGTGCGGGTTTGTGCCAAAGCAACCATGTTTTCTATAAAGGTGACACAATCAAAATTTTTGAGATTGATGACCAATACTTCTTTCTCAATAGGTTGCAACTCGACACTACCATCTTTTTTATATTGGGTTTTAAAAGTCGTGGATTTAGGATATTGGCTTTTCAAAAAACTACGCCCTAATACCACAACATCGTCTGCCAATGTCGTTTGCACAGGGATACGCATTTTTTGATTAAAAATATTTTGATGGGTCAGTTGCTTAGGGGCAGCTTTCTTTTTTTTAGGTAATTTTTGCGCACATAGAGTAGTTGTTAGTAGTAGTGATGCCAAGATAAAGTGAATTCTCATTTTCAAATAGTTTGTAGATATGTAGTGATGCGTATAAAATACAAGAAATTAGGCTTTAAAATCGGTGAAAATACTGAGGGGGTGTTTGAATAACTTTACCAAAGTGCCATAACTTTGGTAAAGTTTGTAGGTAACATACATCTCTATATTATCCCCCAATTTCAATTAAAATTTGTCCTTTTTCGACGGCAGTGCCTTTTTGAATATGAATGGCTTTTACAACTCCGTCGCCAGCCGCTTTTATGACATTTTCCATTTTCATGGCTTCCAATATCAAAACCTTATCGCCTTTTGTGATGGTATCGCCGACGTTGACGGCTATTTCCAAGACCAAACCTGGCATCGGCGCTTTGATGTCACCTGCCTTTTGAACTGAACCCACTTTCATGCCTAATTTGTCAATCAAGCGGTCATATTTGTCACTGATTTTGGTCGTGTAGCGCGTGCCGTTGATATTGATAATAAAGTATTTATTTTTATAATCAACGCTTTCAACCACAGCATTATAGGCTTTATTATTTTTTAAAATATGAAAACTGTTTTCATCCAAAGATACCACATCTAAAGCCTCAACAGTATCTGGGTTAACCAAGAGGGCGGCATTATTAACAGTAGCTTGGTAAGGTGTTTTATCCATCGTTTTATTTTTTCAAAAATTGTTCTCTTGCTTGTAGTGGGCAATTGCACGTTTATTGGGTGCGAAGATATAACAATTTGAGAAATGATGGGTTTGAAATGATTAAAAACTAAACCCCATAATAACCTTTGCAGCAAGAGGAGAGCCTGGCGTATAATGCAATTCGCTTACCGCTATTGCTTCGTTGCGCAATCGGCTTTCGGTATCAAATTGGGCTTCATTCCATGCTGTATTCAATAGATTTTCGATAGAAAAACCGATTTTATACTGATTTTTCTTGTAAAAACAGTTTACATCTATTAATCCATAGCCTTTTGCTGTGACGCTGTTATTTTCATTCGCAGCCCTATCACCCACGTAGCGATAACGCGCTGCGCCCTCGATACCGTTAGGCAAACGCCACGTCAGACCGCCTGTTGCTGTAATATTCGGCGCGAGTGGAATTAGATTGTCTTCTGCTAATATTTTCCCAAATGCCTTTTCGGTCAAACGTCCTTTTGATAGATTAATATCAGCATCAAAAAAAAGACAATCTGAAAGGCTTGCTCTTATACCAAAGTCAATACCCACTCGGCGGCTTGAACCATTGTCTTCCGTAGTGCCTTCATCGCCAATAAAGACCAATTCGTTCTCTAAACTCAAACCCCATACGGCGGCGTTGAGTAAAATATTTTTCATCGGTCTCGCTTGAACACCTATTTCGCCACCCCACGCGGCGGGTAAGCGATTACCCCTATTATCTTGCACAACTGCCCGTGCATCATTAGAATGAAATCCTTGTCCCGCGTTTAAAAATATTTTATAATTATTTGAAAACGAATAAGTTAAATTAAACTTTGGCGACAATAAGCGTTGGTAATTTTTGCCAGTATAGTTTACGTGTTCATTACTATTCAGTATTAAATCTTCTACATCAAAGTG
>JAYVKQ010000368.1:0-2015 GCA_043768285.1 Saprospiraceae bacterium
GTTTGCTTAGCTTCGGTTTGTTATATCAAAAGTATTCCCCTACCCTTCCGAAAGCAATTTTTTATCTCCACACACGACTATATTACCGTTTGCGTGTTAGCGTTTTGTATATTTCATAACTTATATATGTTGAATATAATTTAGATATTAGTATTTTTAATTTTTAAAATGTTGATATATTGATTTTTACAGATTAACATATATTAAAATATCAATGTCACATACTTAAAAAGCGTTACCCCTTCAGTAGTAACGCTTTTGTTTTTTACCTTTTTTGTATTAGGGTTTTGGGTTCTTTTTTAAGATTTTTAATATAGTTTTTTAATAAAAAATAGATTTGTGACAGGGAAATCAGCGATTCCGCATTTAGACATTATGGTACTATACGAAGGGCGATTGATATTGACTATGAAAACCCATCAATAGGGGGCGATTTCAATCGCCCTTCGGATATGAAAACCAATGCACAAATACCTTTTTTGTTCATATGCGGAATTGCTGATAGGAAATACGTAACCTTGATGGGATTCGAACCCATAATCCCATTGGGATAGCGAGGCTGTAAATACGCTTCCTTACTCATCGCAGAGACTTTCAGTGCATCTGTAAACTCTACCCATCACAACGCGCAGTCGTGACAGGAATATCCTCGCTTTACACGGCTCCAATTTTTCCGCAGCTTTGCCTTTTAAGCTACAAGGTTGTGTTTTTTTTGTAAAAAAAATGTATCAGCAACAAGCCCGTAAACAAAGACCAAGCCTATATCAAAGACGAGGACGACTAAGGATCGTAGGACAAAGACAAGGACGGTATCTGCACGGTGGCAGATGGATATGCTTTGAACCTCAGCCCGATTTGGTTTTTTTACAAAACTTTTGATCCATTAATAGGAAATAAAGTGGGCTTGTTACCGATACTGTAAATCGCTGCGTTATGCCGTTTGAATTTTCAAAGACAACAACTCTTGTATGAGCTGTTGCTTCAAAACTTCGCCCTGCATAGCGTTTTGATTTACTTTATCCTGATATTCTTTCAATTTTATATTGTATGCCTGTACTTCTGCTTCAAATTCTTTAGACAACTCTATCTCAACAAGTCTAATTGTATCTTTAATCGTCTTTTTCAAGCCATTCAATTGCCCTTGTATGTTTTTATACTGCGTGAATAAATTGTCAAATAAATTTCTGAACGCCTCTACTTCTTCGGGGGTGTATGCCAATTTAGGTTGCTTAATCACAACCGCAAAATTGGCAACGGATTCAGTCATATTCAAAGCCGCTTTTGATTCCAATAGTTTTTTTAAAAAGCTCTCTTTTTTATTCAATTCAAGACCCAAAGTAGCTGCTTCCGATTCCAAACGCAAGGCGTTTTTAACCATAGTTGCGTCTAATTTTTCTAAAACATCAACCGTGCAGACCTCCAAAATATCCTCCACGCGCTCCATATTCACGGCATTGTCCACGTTGCCATTTTGCACCGCAAATTTGCGCAACGGAAATTCCACGGCAAACGGTTTGACCTTTTCGCCACCATTCAATACAATTAGTTTCTGCATATCATAAGCCTTGATGGTATCAATGGCTTTGTTAAAAACCTTGATACCGTTGCCCAAAATAGCATTTTCGCCTTTGTTTTTGATGACGGTTTGTAGTCTATCAAAATCACGCACTTGTACTTTACGGACAGGCACAACGCGCTCTGTCACGTCTTTATCGCTCACGATAGTCATGTGCATTTCATATAATTCAGCTTCTTGCAAATCTTTAAGCAAGTAGCTATTTTCATTGGTATTGTCGTTTTTACGCGCATTGGCAACAGTTGCCGATATGCCTTCTTTATCAAAATAATAGTTGATAAGAGGAAAAACCTTATTTAATAATTCGCTTGTCATCATCGTATTTTTATAGTTTTAAGTAAGAACTGGTTGCGTAATAAAATATTGATAAAAAGCGTTTTAAATATTGTAAAATAACGACTTTAGGTATTTAAATTTTTATAAATGGCTGATTATAAAC
>JAYVKQ010000369.1:0-5733 GCA_043768285.1 Saprospiraceae bacterium
GAAAATTAGTGTAATTAGTGGCAGCCCTAAGTAGTTATAAAATATAAAAAAACGGACTTCACTCAACCGAGTAAAGTCCGTTTTTAATATTAAAAATACAAAGGTAAATTGATATTATTCTTTCACTATTTTTTCTGTAAATATCAATTGCTTATCAGTTTTCACTTGTAAGAAATAGACCCCACTTGGCATATTTAAAACATTGATTTGCTGATAGTTATCGCCATTTTCTACGCGAATTTTTTTCTGCACAACACTTCTGCCTACCAAATCAGATACCACAATTTGCGCATCAAAAGATTGGTTGCTTTGGAATTTTACATTCAAGGCTTCATTAGCTGGATTTGGATAGACAACCGCTTCCAACAATTGACCATTGAGTTCATATATCGCTGTTGGCAAACATTCGGTAGTCAAAGCTTTGCCCAATTGCCCTCTAATTTCACCACCAGCATTGGCAGTAGTATGCACGTTCATATACATCAAACCATCGCGGAGTGAGTCAGCGGCTGTTGTGGTGGGCCATAAAAATGCGCCAGTGTAAGTATTCGAGCTATTGGTATTTGCCCCAAAATTGACATATACGCCACCCACTACGCCTTTAGGTCCTTTATGAATGTGCGCGGCAGAGGCATTACTTGTCAAGCCACTGGTGACAACGCCGAAATAACCTATCTCTTTATTTGGGTCAATTGAAGCAAACCCAGCACCAAAAGCAATACCAGTCACAACAGGTACTTCCTGTCTGCCACAAAGATCCGCTACTACACCTTCGTGAACGCTTACTTTAGCTTGACCCCGAATTTCACCTCCAGAGTTAGCTGTTGTATGAAGATTGACATATATCGAATCGCTTATCATTCTGCGTAAATTATCAGCAGACCAAGCCACTTTTGCAGAATAGGCAGCCGTTGGAGCAAGCGGATAAGCTGTTAAAGCTTGAACAACACCACCTGTTTTATCAATTGCGCCTGCGTGGAAATGCGCTGCCGTTGGTGTTAAGCCTGTATAAAAAACGGCATATGTCATTGAATCAAGGTTTTCGCTTATCCAACCCAGAGCCAAGCCTTTACCATTTGAAGCGACTTGAGGTACTTCATTTGCGCCATCCAAAAGGCACTCGAAGCCAAAAGCACCATCAACAAAGCCCAATTGACCTCTTATTTCACCACCAGGATTGGCAGCTGTATGGATATTGACGTACACTAAGCCACTCGACAAACTATCAATAAAGCCTGTTGTTAATGATTTTATCGTGCCTTCCAACACATTACCACTGGCAGAAAGTGAATAAGAAACGGGACCAGCAATGTTATTTGCACCACGATGCAAATGCGCACCCGTGATTGCACCACTCAATCCTGCTACCACAATTTTATACTTCAACTGTGTCAAACTTCTTGATAAGGATATAGAAGCTAAACCTACAGCTTGGGTGTTCACTGCGGGTACTTCAAACGCACCAGCCATAATTGTCCATAGGGGATATTCTGTTTGTAAATATACTTGACCACGGATTTCACCACCGCCATTAGCAGCAGTGTGGACATTGAAATAAATACTATCCGACATCAATTGCACAATCAAGGCTTTTGTCAGGTCAGTAGCAGGTATTTTACCATAAATGCGGTTGCCTTTTACATAAGAAATAAGGTTAAGCACAACGCCTCCACTCACGCCAAAATTACCTCTGTGAAAGTGACAACCTGTAACGGGACCGCTCAAACTATCTAAAACGCCATTAATAGTCATAGAACGGTCTTCTTCAAGAACGAATGTCACTAAGCCTTTCGCTTTAGTCACAACGGCGGGGACTTCCTGCGAGCCAGTCAAACGAGCAGTCATTAATATTCTGCCATCTTTGTTGAAACCAAATAAGGAAGCACTGAGGCAGGTAAAACCAAACAATAGGGCGTAAACTTTTTTCATAAATAACGATTTTTGATTAATAAATGAATTTGGTAAAGGAATCTGTGATAACAGATATATGAAAATAAACGGATTGTGCAAAGTTGTAGGTACATATTCAGCAATGCTAATAACACAATGATTGTTAATATGTTGCGAAAAATGAAACTGCCCTTTATTTATAGGAATCTATCTGATTATAACTACGCATATTTTGCATACATAGATTGCTAAATTATAATAATTGGTAAATATAGATGAATTTACTGATAGCGAAAGTATCTCCATATTTATAAACTATTTTTTTACATTTTTAATATTCCGCAACAATATGCCCTTTAAACCTTTTACCTTTGCCTATCCATTAATTATCAAATAATTTTTTTTTATGGCGGGTAATACATTCGGTTCTACTTTCAAAATCACCACTTTTGGTGAGTCTCATGGCAAGGCAATTGGGGTCACTATTGACGGTTGCCCTGCGGGTCTGGCTATTGATGAAGACTTCGTACAACTCGAATTGGATAGGCGGCGACCAGGGCAATCCAAAATCGTCACCCAACGCAACGAGAGCGATACGGCACAAATATTAAGCGGTGTTTTTGAAGGCAAAAGTACGGGGCATCCTATTGCAATGGTGATATACAACGAAGACCAACGTTCTAAGGATTACAGCCATATTGCGGATAAATATCGCCCTTCTCATGCCGATTATACCTACCAAGCCAAATACGGACACCGTGATTATCGCGGCGGTGGTCGCTCCTCTGCGCGAGAAACGGCAGCGCGTGTGGCAGCGGGTGCAGTGGCAAAAATGCTCCTAAATACTGAGGGGGTAACGGTCAATGCCTATGTCAGTCAAGTAGGGCATATTGTTTTAGATAAATCGTATAAAGAATTGGATTTCAATAATATAGAAGCCACGCCTGTCCGTTGCCCCGACTTAGAAACGGCAGAGAAAATGATACAATATATTCAAGAAATAAAAAAAGCGGGAGATACGATTGGTGGTGTAATAACAGGTGTAATTAAAAATTGCCCTGTCGGTTTGGGCGAACCCGCGTTTGATAAACTCCATGCCGATTTAGCCAAAGCCATGATGAGTATTAATGCGACAAGAGGCTTTGAATATGGCAGTGGTTTTGGGGGTGTTACCCTTCGCGGTTCGCAGCATAATGACGCTTTTGAGGCTGGAAATAGGGAGGGGGGGGGTATTAAAATTTCGACAAAAACCAATCATTCGGGCGGTATTCAAGGCGGTATCAGCAATGGCGAAGATATATATTTCCGTGTCGCCTTTAAGCCCGTTGCCACCATCGTAATGGCACAAGACAGCGTGAATATGGCTGGAGAAGCCGTAGAAGTAGTCGGCAAAGGCAGACACGACCCTTGTGTGTTGCCGCGTGCTGTGCCAATTGTGGAAGCGATGGCAGCTTTGGTTTTGGCTGACCATTTGTTGCGCAATCGTTTGGCGAAAGTTTAATAAGTTGTAGATTACAGATTAATACTGATTTGATTTTTTTTACACAATATTGATATTCAGTATTTTGTGAAAATTTATCATTCATCATCAGCAATTCCGCATATGGACATTATGGTTTTACATCGGAAGGGCGATTGAAATCGCCCGCTATTGATATTTATCACGAAAACCCATCAATAGCGGGCGATTTCAATCGTCCTTCCGATGTAAAACCTATGTACTAATATCTTTTTTATTCATATACGGAATTGCTGATTCATCATTTATAACGCATCATTACTTATAAAAATATTTTTTTGAAAATAAATAGAAAACCCTAACTTGCATCAAAATTAATAGGTTATGCTTCTAAATCCATCAACTTCGGAAACAATGGGTACATCCGTGAAGACCACTGATGCAGAACGTCCTAAGCGCACTTCATCTAACAAACTTGACAAATTTGAAATTGGTTATGTGAAAGAACGTTGTCGCCCAAGCAAAATATCAACGATATTAAAGAAAAGTACAAAAATATCTACTTGCCAGCGGGTATTAAATCCGTATGGTTGGTTATTCCAGAGCTTAATATCGTAGCATTGGGATTGCCAAATGGTCAATTTGAAACTATCAAAACGGATACTGTGAAAGACTTACATTTAGACATTGAATTGTCTATTCAAGATATTTTTAAGTAAAAATATCTACCTTTCTCCTATATTTACCCCATGAAAAAAATTACTAAGCGCGATATTGAGCAAGCTCACAAGCGCATCCGTCCTTATATCCACGAAACGCCCGTTTTGCACTCGGCGGCAATTAATGCCATCGCAGGGGCAGATATTCATTTCAAATGTGAAAATTTTCAAAAAATTGGGGCTTTTAAGATACGGGGTGGCATGAACGCCGCTTTGTCCCTTTCTGAAACCGAATTGCAACACGGTTTGGCGACCCATTCGTCGGGTAATCATGCACAAGCTATTGCTTTTGCTGCCCGACAATTGGGTGTGAAAGCCTATATCGTCATGCCCAACAATTCGCCCAATGTGAAGATAGAAGCCGTGCGTGGGTACGGGGCAGAAGTGACGCTTTGTGAACCGACCTTACAAGCACGTGAAACAACTTTGAATAATATTGTCGAAAAAACGGGTGCTACTTTTATTCACCCTTTCGACAATGTGCAAGTGATAACAGGACAAGCCACTTGCGCTAAAGAATTATTGAAACAAGTGCCTGATTTACAAATAGTTATGGCTCCAGTTGGCGGTGGTGGCTTATTGAGTGGCACGGGTTTGAGTACCCATTATTATGGTCAAAATGCCATCGTCATTGCGGGCGAACCCGAAGGTGCGGCAGATGCTATTCTCTCTTTCAAAAGCGGCAAAGTTGAAAAAGCACCCTATATCAACACTATCGCCGATGGCTTATTGACCAATTTAAGTGAACGCACTTTAAGCATTATCCGAGAACACGTTACTGATATTATCACCGTCAGCGAAGATGAAATTAAAGCTGCCTTACGCCTTATATATGAGCGATTGAAAATTGTTGTTGAGCCGAGTTGTGTTGTGCCATTTGCAGCATTATTAAAAGAAAAAGAACGCTTTGCAGGCAAAAAAGTAGGTATTATATTAACAGGCGGCAACGTGGATTTGAGTAAATTTGCAACGTGGTTTTAAATTTCACATAGGGTATTTTAGGAATACGGATGACACGGATTTTATTAGATTTATGTCTAATTGGGAAAAAAATCCGTGTAAATCCAATAAAATCCGTGTCATCTGTGTTCCTAAAATGTCCTATGTGAAATTGCTGTACCCCTCAGTCATGCAGAGCTTGATGGCGCGATACGCGCTCATATTTTTTAATTAAAAAATTGATAATCAATGTGTTATTAGATTTTAAATCCATTATACAGCAATGCCACATATTGTCAAAAAAGTCATTTTTGCATTGATTTCTATTTCGGCAGGGCGATTAAAATCGCCCCCTATTGATAAATATATGTGGTTAAAAATCAATAGCGGGCGATTTTAATCGCCCTGCCGAATACAACCATATTGTACAAATTATCCATCATTAGTGTTCAAAGGATTTTGGTAAATAGCTTGAAATGTTTCGTGCGTAGGTTTAGTAAACTGAAAATTTTTTTTTTTGAAAAAAAATAATTTTCAGTTTACTAAACCTTTGTCGAGAAGCATGGTAAATTATTGAAAATCAATGCTTTATTTTAAAACAAAACCTTTTGAACACTAATGATTATCCATTATCCATTATCAACTATCCATTATTAAATTTTTTATGATAGAGAAACTGCCTTATACCCGCTATTTCAAAAACCTTGATGGCTTGCGCTTTTTGGC
>JAYVKQ010000370.1:0-6621 GCA_043768285.1 Saprospiraceae bacterium
TGCCGAATTTTTTAATCTAAGAAAAGGCAATGGCACGCTTATTATCCCTAAGGGCATCTATTGGGTACATTCTCAAACCATCAATACTAAAAAAGGAGAAAAATTTTATATAACGCAGGATTGTTTAGAATTGATAGAGTGCGAAAATATGACCATTCGTGGTGAAGGTCAAGCTATTATAAAAAGTGCCAATGGACAACGATTTGGCTCTTATCAACCTGAAACAGGCAAGGTTTATAACCCTAAAATGCCCTTTTTTGATGTAAAATACCGCACAGGTATTGGCAATTTTATCAATTTAGTACGCTGCCACGATATGACCATTCAAGACTTTGAAGCCGATGGCAATATTAACCAAATGCAAATAGGGGGTATGTGGGGTGATGTTGGGCATCAAGTGGGGCATTGTGGTATTGTGATGGGCAACTCATATAATATAGTCGTTAAAAATGTGAATTGTCACCATTTTGGATTGGACGGCATTATGGTTGTGAATGAAGAACGCTTAATCAAAGGCAAGAGGGTTAAAGATAATATTGTCATTCAGAACAGCTCTTTTGAATACAATAGCCGACAAGGTATGTCGTGGGTGGGCGGTTATGGCTTATCGGTTTTTAATTCAAAATTTAACCATACGGGTAAAAACGGCAAATTGGTGTCACCTCCAAGTGCGGGTATGGATATTGAGCAAGAGGCGTCAATTATTAAAGATGGCATATTCAAAAACTGTGAATATATTAATAATGCGGGCGTAGGGGTCATAGCATACGGCGGTATTAGCGAAGATATGACGTTTGATGATTGTACTTTTTGGGGGACTACGGCTTGGAGTATTTGGACGCAGAAGACGAATTATCTCTTTAAAAATTCGCGTATTTATGGCAGTATTGTGCATGCCAACACTGGTAAAACCGATTATGAAGCCACTAAATTTTATAACTGCACTTTTGAAAACAAACGGTACAAAGACCAAGCTGCTTATGGACGTTTTTTGGTAGAATATAATTTTGTGGATAGAGTGAAATTTGAAAAATGCACATTTAATGCCCATTATGGTGTAGTGCCAATTTGGATTGACAATAAAGAAAAAGAAGCCGAAACGGCTATTTTGATGAAAAATTGTACCATCAATTTGATAGTGGACAATAATAAAAAATACCAATACCCCTCAGTATTGCGTAACGTAAAAATGGAAAAAACAACGTTTAATATCCATCAAAGCGAAGAAAAATGTAGAAAAAACATGGATTTTACACCTGTAAAAACGGTGCGTATGAAAAATTCGAGTATTGTTTTTAAAGGGTAATTCTAATTTGTAGTGCATATTGGAGTGTATAGGTGACAGACGCTTCCAAAGCTGTTCATTACACACATCTTTTAGACACATTATGTCACTACGTGACTATCGAAAAGAAGAAAAAATGGCATTATTATAAACATTTTGACCCTAACGGGTCATTTGATATGTACAAGTTGCGAAGACCCGTTAGGGTCAAAATGTTTATAATAGTCCTATTTATCCCATTTCTCCTTGAAACGTAGTTTCAAAATGTGACTTGTGTGTAATGGACGGCTTCCAAAGCGTCTGTCACCTGTAACTTATTCAGGCTTAATAGACTTGTTCAAATATTAATTTTCGTTATTCAGAAAGCTAAATGTAGCGTCGAATTCATTCGACGAGCGCGAAGGCATCGAATAAATTCGACGCTACAAAGGTTTTTTATATGGCTAAATATTGTTTTTGAACAAGTCTAATGTACCAAATCCCATCGCTTTTTTAAGTAGATTTTTGCATACGTATTTAGCATAATATGTTATTTATTATTCATAAATATTTGAAAATTAATAATTTATAAAGTGTAAAAATATGAAATGTAAAAAATTATTCTTCCTACCATATCCAAAGTAGTATGATTTTTGAATGAAAAAATAGAAAGCAACAACACTATTTTTTTCAAACAAAAATACAAATGACAACATGGAATTGATAGTAGAATTAGGCATTGCGATGGGTATCATTCTTTTGCTCATCATGGCTTTAATTATCCGAAAAAAAGAGAAAAAAGAGAATATCGAAGAAGAAAATGATGAAGAAAACGGCAAATATTGGGACTCAGACGAACAACGTTGGCTCTCAAAACGCGAAGTTGGGCGCATCCAAGAACGCAAAGAAACCTACCAAAAAGGCACTACGGATTTGCTTAAAAAGCATATCCTCGCTTTTCTCTACGACGAAAATCCCGACTTAGCCAATTTGGATAGTAAAGGCTTTGCGCAACTCAATACTTTGGTTGCAAAAAATGCGCAATTGCTTTTGAAAGAAGTGGAGAAATTGAAAACTGATTTTGTGGCGAAAAAATGAATTAACCGTTTGGTTAAAATGTATATGGACTTAAAGGTACGATAACCTCTAAGCCCATTTTTTTTGACCAAACGGTTAATCAATACGCATGACAGCCGTTCTTGGACTCACCCCATTTTCATTAAACCCCTCAATGCAAAAATAATAGGTCGTATTTTTATCCATAGCCTTCAAGTAATATTCATTTTTGCCATATACCATTACGCTTTGATAGAGCTTATCGGGCGCAACACCGTACCAAACATTATAACCCGTTGCAGCACTGAGGGGGTGCCATTTGAGCCACGCATTGCGCTTGTCTTTCTCTTGTCGTAGTACGATAAAACCCTTCACTGCATCGGGCGCAACACCCGCGCCTTTACCAAATATCCGCAAACCACAAAGAGCAAAAGTACCCGCTGCCATATGCACATTTTTCATACGAATATATCGAGCTTTGATGGGTTTTTCTAATTGGATATAATCATGTGGCACATCAGTTTTGTTGCGGCTTTTATCCGTCATAACTTGCCATTTTTTACCATCAAGCGAATATAACAAACGATATTGGTGGTATATCCCTTGCATTTTGCCCAAAAAGGTACTATCCACGGTGTGGTCGGCATAGTTAATTTGTACGGCATGAACAGTACTCACTACGCCCAAATCCGTTTCAAACCATTCGTTTTTACCATTTGTTTTGGCTGACCAATACGTTTTTATATCTTCATCAACAGCATAATTCGGTAAGTTACCCCCCTCAGTGCTGGACGCTTTTACGGGCTTTTGGTAGTTCAAAAGCATCCAACCAGTGAACAGTTTTTCTATATTATCAACTTTATTAGTCGGAAAAAAATGCGGATAATCGCCAAACGCCGTATGCGACCATAGAACGTCGTCTTTATCAAAAGCGGTTGGGAAAAGTACCAGTCGGCGTTCAAAATTATTTTTCACATTCACCGTGCCCGTCGTGATATGCCAATAGTTTTGAAATTTATCTTGAAACGTTGCCCCATGCCCCGAACCGCGTATAAAACCGCCCATTTTGGCGCAAAAAGGGTTGTGTTTTTGATATTGAAACCCCGCCAAAGGCTTATCTGACACATATACGCCATCGGCATAGCCACTAAATTCAGTACCCGGTGCGCCATATTGCAAGTAATATTTGCCCTTATATTTATTCACCGTTGCGCCTTCGGTGAAAGGGTCTAAAAAATTATTGTCGTTATATTCCCCAAAGCGTTCCCAACCATGGATGCTGTCTTGAAGGCGTATCAAATCTACGCGCGGACTTTTGGGTTGAAGCGTTTTGCGGTCAATTTCACGCCCATATAGCGGGTAAAAATTGCTCGAACCATAGTGTAAATACAGTTTTTCATCATCATCTACGAAAAAAGATGGATCCCAAGCCGCACCTCGAAACGAATCCACGGCGATATGCCAATCATCAATCGTCGGGTTGGTGCTATACCAAATCGGAAAACCATCCGTCTGCGTAGAGCCTATCACGCACAGCGAATCGCCCATCGCCCACACCGCAGGAGCGCAGAGTTCGTCATACACTTTATGTTGTGGCAGTAAAAATTTACGCGACACAAAATGCCAATCCGACATATCCTCGCTCCACCAATAGCCCCATTGATTGGTCGAAAACAGATAGTATATATTTTTGAAAAGCACTATCACAGGGTCAGCCGTAGCCCGATGCCGCCCCGCTTCCGAAAAGTTGGGAATGGGCGTGAAACCATAATCCAGATTGAGAGGATTGCAGTAGGTTTTGGGCGCGGTTTGCGCGTTATTTTCTTGAAAATGTAAGAAAAAAGATAGGGAAATTAAGATTTTCGCAATATTTTTCACTGGTATTTAATTTTAATCTGTTTAGACGGTACTCAAATGTTGTCATTGCGAGCGCAGCGAAGCAATCTGTGGGAATACTTCAAGTATTTAAACGTTAAGACTACCGAATATGTGCGACAGATTGCTTCGCTGCGCTCGCAATGACAACATTTTGGGAAAAAATAAACAGCATATATGTTTATAAAATACTGAGGGGGTATCCCTACGCCCGCTTCCGATAATTCCAAATCGCCAACCCGTTAAAAAACACCGCAAAACCCGTCATAATTGCAAAATGGTGCTTAATATCTTGAAAAGTGCTGCCTTTGAGCATGATATTGCGTATCGCTTCAATGAAATATGCCGCTGGATTGAAAAGCGTAACAGTGCGTGCCCACTTGGGCATTGAGTCAATATTGGTATATAAGCCACCCAACATAATGATAATCATCATAAAGAAAAAAGCCAGAAACATGGCTTGTTGCTGCGTATCCACGAGGGTAGAAATCAGCAAACCGAAGCCCAAAAACGCTAATAAATAGATAGCCGCATAGCCAAATATCAAGGCATAACTCCCCACTGGAACGATGTTGAAAACCAAGCGCGTGACCAACAAACCAAGGGATAAAACGACCAAACCAATTACCCAAAACGGGATTAATTTACCCAAAATGAACTGTAATTTTGTAATTGGGGTCACATTTAGTTGTTCAATTGTCCCAATTTCCTTTTCACGTACGATATTTAAAGATGAAATAAACGCCCCAATCATCGTCACCAAGACCACCATAATGCCCGGTACCATATAGATTTTGTAACGCATATGCGGATTGTACCAAAAGCGTGGGACAATCTCCACAGGCGTAGGCAAATTCGGTACTTTAAACCAATTCAGACGTATATCGCTGTTATAATCTCGAATGATATTCGCGGCATATGCCCCCGCCAAACCACCTTTCACGCCATTCACGGCATTCACTGATAGTAGCACTTGCGCCGCATTATCGCGCACCAAATCTTTCTCAAAATGGTTCGGAATTTCTAAGACAATATCCGCTTCATCGCTCTCGATAGTTTTAACCGCTTGGTTAAAAGATGGGGCATAAGCAACTAAGCGAAAATAGCCCGATGCCGTCATTTTATCCACCATGCGGGTAGAGTAGGTGGAGTGGTCATTATCCACCACGCAGAGGTTGATATTCTTCACTTCATAGTCGGCAGCAAAGGGCAAAATAATGAGTTGCACCACTGGCATCATAAACACTATCCGCAATATGGATGGGTCTCTGGATATTTGGATAAACTCCTTTTGTAGTAGATATAGTAAGGTACGCATATATGTTAAAATTATGAGCGTTCAATAATTTGAGTGGTAAAAGGCGTTATACAGATATTGGTTGCATGAAAAACAAAAGTTGTCATTGCGAGGAGGTACGACGAAGCAATCTGTGGCACTTCGCAGGGTTTTTCGTTAGGAATAAAGCAAAATTCGTGAAAAGTGTAACAGTTTGCTTCGTCGTACCTCCTCGCAATGACAGCTTTTTTTACATGCAACCAATATAGAAATAATCCTATTCAATCCTTAAAAAAATCTTTCAATCCTAATTCAAAATAAAAATCCTATGAATTTTAAACTAACCTTTTTACTCGCTTTCTGCCTCTACATCGCTACCCCCTCAGTATTTTCTCAAAAGAAACGATATGATTGCAGTCAAGTTAGATCCATCGGTGGTGGAGCACATCAAGTTGCGACCAACAACTTCAAAGGGTATAATTATGACATATATATTGAGAACACTACAAGACAACATTTTACCTTACTTTATAATCTCAGAAATTTAACTGAAAAGTCAAATTTAAACTATTTATTACCTAAAACAGTATTAAATGAGACTATTTTTGAACATCGGGTTAATATGCAAACTGGCATAAATTGGTATCCTTTGTCTGCGCTGCATGGCTTTTATGCAGGTATAGGTGCTGGCGTTTATCTACATATTAACAGGGAAAACCCGCCCGTTTCATTTAATACAAGTTCATTCATTCTAAAAGCTACGAGCACTGGTATGGGTTTTTCAAATGATGTCAAAATTGGGTATCAGCAAATTTTCAAATCCGGATTTATCTGCAACCTGCATATCCACGCGGGACTTTTTCACCCTCTATTTGAAGGCTTAAAGTTTGGCGCGGCTGATGGTGTGGTTTTGATAGGTTTGAATATTGGAAAAAGTTTTGGATAAACCTGTATCTGTGTGTAGGTTTAGTAAACTGATTTTTATTTTTTTTGAAAAAAAAATAAAAATCAGTTCGCCTAAAAGTAACGTTCAGAAATCAAGGAAATAAATAATGTTCCATTGTAAAGCAATTTACAATAGATCAATGCAGCGACCGTAAAGTTACTTTTTTTTCTCGATATGACAATAGTGACTTTTTGTTTACTAAAC
>JAYVKQ010000371.1:0-8364 GCA_043768285.1 Saprospiraceae bacterium
CAAAAAAAATTAACATCCTTAAAAAACGTCCAAATTCTGTTTCCGAAATCACTTGTTATATATACCCCCCTCAGTATTTTTAAGAATTTTAGAGTAAAAAGTTTTAACACTTAATACTCTCTACTCAATACAAACATGGCAAGTTTAAAAGAAGTACGTATCCGTATTGCGTCCGTCAATTCGACGCAACAGATTACAAAGGCGATGAAAATGGTTTCGGCAGCGAAGTTGCGGAAGGCACAAGGGGCTATTGTGCAAATGCGCCCTTACGCTGATAAGCAAAATCAAATGTTGTCGAATATCCTATCCAATTTAGATGGGGATGCTGAAACAACGTTTGGCAAAGAGCGCGATATTGACAATGCTTGTATAGTCATCGTTACCTCAAGTCGTGGTTTGTGTGGTGCTTTTAATACCAACGTTATCAAAGCAGCCGTAGCGACGATTAATGAAAAATATGCGAAGCAACGCGATAGTGGCAAATTAACTATTGTTTGCTTGGGTAAAAAAGGTTATGATTTTTTTCGCCGTCGCTATCCCAACTTAACTGTTGTGAGTGACTATGTGGATATTTACAGTGATTTAACTTTTGAAAATGTAAAAAAAGCCGCTCAAGTGTTGATGGATGGTTTTGAAACCAAAAAATTTGACCACATATCTGTGGCATATGGTCGTTTCAAAAATGCAGCGATGCAGTTTCCAGAGGCAGAGCAGTTTTTACCTGTCCGCAAATTAGAAGTTGTAAAGGGAGAGAAAAAAGCCAAAGCGGACTATATTTTTGAACCAGATAAATCATCTTTGCTTCAAGAATTAGTACCAAGTATTCTTCAAACGTCTTTTTATAAATACGTATTGGATACCCACGCTTCTGAGCATGGCGCACGGATGACAGCGATGGATAAAGCGACTGAAAACGCCAACGAATTGCTTAAATCATTGAAAATTAATTATAACAAAGCCCGTCAAGAAGCTATCACGAAAGAATTGTCGGAGATTGTAGGTGGTGTGGCTGCATTGGGTGGTTAAATAAAAATTTAAAACACGATATATTTTTTAGCATCTCGAATTTTCTGTTATGGAAGGTTCGAGATTTTTTTTAATCAATATTATCTTGCAAGTCGCAGAAAAAAACGACCTTCGAGTTATTATATCATCATCAGTATTTTGTAAATAAAATGTTTAATAACAGATATTATGGATAGAGATATTGTAAGAAAATCATCAATAGATATTGAACTGGGTTTCAATAAAGACAATATGCCCGTCGAAATCAAATGGAAAACGTCGGATGTACCTCCCTCTGTACCGATGCAAGATGCAAAGGCACTTTTAATCAATTTTTTGGATAGAAGTACAAAAGATACTTTGAAGATTGACCTATGGACTTTAGATATGCAAGTTGATGAAATGGATAGAATGGTTTTTCACACACTACGCTCGTTGGCAGATACTTATTTTAGAGCAACAAACAATAAAGAAATGGCTGAACATATGCAGCATTTTGCACACTACTTTGGCGAAAAAACGGGCATACTTAAACCTGGTGATAAATAATCAATCTTGACTATTTCCTAAAACGTCTTCACTTTTGTAAAGTATATAGGACTGATGAGGGTGGTAGTCGTGAGGATACGACTATCCCCCCTCAGTATTTTTAATATTTTTATGCCAAATATTTTCCCACAATTGGCATTCTACGCCCTGTTCCAAACGCCTTTGAAGATACACGAATGACAGGAGCCGTTTGTTCACGTTTAAACTCGTTGATATTGACCAAACGTAAAATGCGCTTCACTAAGGTTTCGTCAAAACCCAGAGCCATGAGTTCTTTGGGTCCTTGGCGTTTTTCAATATACTGATAAAGCACTTTATCCAAAATATCATACTCTGGTAGCGAATCCGAATCCTTTTGGTTAGGGCGCAACTCCGCAGATGGCGGTTTGACGATGGTATTTTGTGGAATAATTTCGCTGTCTTTATTGATATACTGCGCCAAATCATAGACCTGTGTTTTGTATATATCACCTAAGACGGCTAATCCGCCGCACATATCGCCGTAAAGCGTGCCGTAACCAACAGCCATTTCAGATTTGTTGGACGTATTTAAAAGGATATTGCCAAATTTATTAGAAAAAGACATAACGAGCATACCTCTGATGCGGGCTTGCAGGTTTTCTTCCGTTATGTTGAAAGGGTGCCCCCAAAAATGCGTTTTGAGGGTATCCATGTAGGCTTCATACATGGGTTGAATGGGCACAATATCGTACTGAATACCCAATTTTTCAGCCAATTGACGCGCATCATTCACGGAGTGGTCGCTCGAATATTGCGAAGGCATCAATAAACAGCGCACATTATCCGAGCCCAAAGCCCTTGCTGCCATTACTGCCACAACTGCCGAATCAATACCTCCCGAAAGACCCAAAATAGCTTTTTTCAAACCCATTTTTCTGAAATAATCTTGAATTCCCATTATTAAGGCATCGTGGATGAGTTGAGTGGGATTGTCTTTCGGTTGCAAGTTTTCAACGCCCCCCTTCAGTACTTCGTCCAAATTATAGACTCGAAGGCATTCGTCAAAAAACGGCATTTCGTCAAATATTTTGCCATCGGGCGAAATGACCAACGAACCGCCGTCAAATATCACATCGGTTTGTCCGCCTACCATATTGCAATAAAACATAGCTTTGCCATAGCGTTCTACATTAGCGCGGACGGTATGTAGTCGCTCACCTGCATGGTCGTAGGCAAAAGGTGATGCCGAGATATTAATCATAAAGTCGGGCTTTTGAGACATCATCTCGTCCATAGGGCAGATGCGATAGAGTGGATTTTCGTTACCAACATTCCAAATGTCTTCGCAGATGGTTAGAGCAATTGTTTTTCCTTTGAAAATAAAAGTATTCCACTCAAAAGCGGGTTCAAAATAGCGATATTCGTCAAATATATCATAAGTAGGCAAGAGGGTTTTGTGCTGAATATGCTGGATTTTACCCTCTGCCAAAAAATAAGCGGAATTGAACAAATCTTTACCTTCGGGCTGTGGATTGCGTGAAGGGGAGCCTACTATAATAGCGATACCTTGCGCTAAATCAGCCAAAGACTCGACCGAAGTATAAGATTTTTTAATAAAATCATCAAATTCTAAAAAATCTCGGGCTGGGTAGCCACAAGTAGCCAATTCGCCGAATACGATAATATCCGCTTTCAAGGCTTTGGCTTTGGTAACCATACCTTTCATTTTTTCTAAATTCCCTTCAAAATTACCAATGTGATAATTGAGTTGTGCGAGTGCGATTTTCATAAGCCAATTAGTTAGTGCGGCACTTGAACATTTTGCCACATGAATATTTTTTTAAAAAAAATTAAGATGTATCGTTATTCGTCCTTGAAAGTATCTAAATTTGCACCGTTTTTTGTGATGCAATTTAATTGTAGTGAAATATAATTAAATTCCAATGTCTAAATTGCTAAAATCAAGTAGTCAAAGATATTTGTGTTTCAAAAATCTTAAAAATCCATCCCTTTAAATAGGTTAAAGTAAATAACCGACAAATTTATTTTTTTTGGAACACTTTGATAACCATTGTGTTGTGAGTCGTGCACCGTATATCTATTTATATCACAAATATAATCGAATGACTGTTCTCTTAAATATGCAACGCTATATGAACTTTAGTTTTTTCTTAGCACTCGTTTTACAACTTATGGCGTGTAAAAATGAGCAATCCGTAACGACAACGCCGACCCCACAGACCCCACAGTATCAACCCACCGATTCGGCTGCCCTCGTAGCAGTGGTAAAAGATACAATAGCCACTATACCCGCAAAGCTACCCAAAACTGCGATTGACAGCAATAGTCGTATCATATATTTTACATTCGATGATGGACCTTTGTCGCCTACACCTTATTTGACCGAAATTATCAACGAAAAACAGATAAAAATTAGCGAATTTGCAGTGGGTAAACACGCCAATGCGAATAAGCAATTCAGAAAACATCTGGAAGATATGAAACGCAATCCGTTGATAGAAGTTCATAATCATTCAATCTCGCATGCCAATTCGAAGTATAAGGAATATTACAGCGCACCCGCAAGTGCCGCTAAAGATATAATGGACAATGAAGAAATCATCGGGACGTATTCCAAAATAGTGCGTATGCCTGGGCGCGATATTTGGGCTACGCCTAAAGTTCAACGCGGGTGGCACCAAAGTGGTGCTAAAACAGCAGCAATCTTGCTCGAAAACGGCTTTAAAGTGTATGGTTGGGATATGGAATGGTCGCACCGAGGAGGTGTGCCGAAGGGAACTGCTGAGCAACTTGTGGCGCAAGTAGATCGACAATTTCAGACACAGTATATGCAAATGCCTAATCATTTAATCATATTAGCACATGATGAAATGATGATTAGAGAAAAAGGGCGTACTGATTTAAGGAAAATTATTGATATGCTCAAAGAGCGCGGGTATATCTTTGAGTTTATAAGTCATTATCCTTTGTAAATAGGCAATTGGTGATTAGATTTGTACGCAAATAAAAATCAAACCAATGAATATCTTCGAAGAATACAACCATAAGATGAACCGCCGCAATTTTTTGTCAGGCAGCGTGTTGGGTCTTGGTGCTACGGCTTTCGCGTCTATGATGGGCGACAACCAGTTTTTTACTGAAAATGACCCCCGTTTACCACATTTTGCCCCCAAAGCTAAGCGGATAATCTACTTATTCCAAAGTGGTGCGCCTTCGCAATTGGAGTTATTTGACTACAAACCCAAGCTGCGCGAAATGTTTGGTCAAGAACTCCCTTCCTCAGTACGCGGCGAACAACGGGTTACGGGTATGACGGCGTATCAAAAATCGTTTCCTTTGGCGTATGGTAAGTTTCAATTCAAGCAATTTGGGCAAGGTGGTGTGTGGCTGAGCGATTTGTTGCCTTATCACCAACAGATAGCGGATGAAATGTGCGTGATAAAAACCATGCACACAGAAGCGATTAACCACGACCCTGCCGTTACATTTATCCAAACGGGTAGCCAACAGAATGGCAGACCGAGTTTTGGCTCTTGGATAAGTTACGGGCTGGGTTCTGAAAATAAAAACTTACCGACTTTTTGCGTCTTATTATCACGGACGAATAGCTTTGATCAGCCTTTATATTCAAAATTATGGAACAATGCGTTTTTGCCTTCCGAACATCAAGGCGTAATGTTTCGCTCAGGCGATGACCCAATTTTATATCTAAAAGACCCCGATGGTTTGGACAAAACCACACGCCGTCATATGTTGGATGCCCTTGCTGATTTGCACCAACAGCAAAAAGAGCACGTCATGGACGATGAACTCAATTCAAAAATTGCACAATATGAAATGGCATATCGGATGCAAACCTCTGTACCCGAAACACTTGATATTAGCAAAGAACCCGATTGGGTTTTTGACCTCTATGGTGCAAGTGCGCGTAAGCCAGGTACATATGCAGCCAATTGTGTTTTGGCGCGAAAACTGATTGAAAACGACGTGCGGTTTGTACAATTATACCATCAAGGCTGGGACCAACACGGTAATTTGCCAAGCGAAATCAAGAAAGTTGCCAAAGATGTTGACCAAGCATCGGCGGCTTTGGTATTGGATTTGAAACAGCGCGGCTTGCTCGAAGATACTCTTGTGATATGGGGTGGCGAATTTGGCAGAGGGTGCTATTCGCAAGGTAAATTGACCCCCGATAACTATGGGCGCGACCATCATCCTCTTTGTTATTCGCTTTGGATGGCAGGGGCAGGGGTTAAAAAAGGCTTTACATATGGCGAAACGGATGATTTTAGTTATAATATCGTCAAAAACCCCGTGCATATTCACGATTTCCAATCAACAGTAATGCACTTGATGGGTATTGACCACGAAAGATTTAATTTTAAATTTCAAGGCAGACGGTATCGCTTGACGGATGTGGCGGGTAAAGTTGTAAAAGGCGTTTTGGCTTAAAAAAGAATTACACAGAGTTTAGACAGAGAAGACACGGAGTTTTAAAGAGTAAAGGATTGAAAAATGTCTGTGAAACTCTGTGTCTTCTCTGTCTAAACTCTGTGTAATTATTGAAAATCAATTAGTTATAATATTTAGAAAGCATTTCTTTCATTTTTTCCTCATCCAAATCTAAGGTCAATTGTCCTTGGTGCGCTACGGCAATACGCCCATTTTCTTCCGATATAACAAAAGCCGTCACATTGGCAGCTTCGCTAATACCCACTGCCGCACGGTGGCGCAAACCCGTTTCGGGCGGCAATATCACACTTTCACTGAGGGGTAAAACACTACCCGCCGTTGCAATTTTATGATTGGTAATGATGATTGCGCCATCGTGCAAAGGGCTTTCTTTGTTGAAAATGCTGAGTATCAGTGGCTTGGTAATTTTTGCCTCCATCACCACGCCCGTTTCTGCAAAATTGAACATCGAAGAATTATTGGCTAAAACGATGATTGCCCCAACGTGATTTTTACTTAAATCAGAAATTGCATTTTTTAACTCATTGATAATGATTGAGTTATCATTGGTCTCTTCGCTATTTTCATTCAATATTAAATTCAAAAATCGTAGGCGACCCCTCAGTGTTTGGTTACCCAAAAGGAGTAAAAAGCGACGTAACTCAGGTTGAAATACAATGGCTATTACAATAACACCTACACTCACAAATTGTCCTAATAATTGCGACAACAACTCCATTTTCAAAGCACGAACGACCCACCAAACAGCGTATAGCGACACTACCCCAACGAATATATTGAACGCCACCGTCCCCCGTAACAAGCGGTAGATAAGGTATATCAAATACCCAACTATCAGTACGTCCAGCGCGTCCCATATACCAAATTCTATGAAGCCTATGTCGAAAAGAAACATCGCTTATAATGATGAATGATGAGTTATAAATGATGAATTGTTATAATCGAAGCAGTGGTTTAGGAAACAGAAAACTTAGAATAATGAGATTGATTTTGATTTTTTTCAAAAAAATCAAAATCAACCCCATTATTCTAAGGAATGAGACAGGAATAAATTTACATTCTTTTACGGGTATTTCCTATGATAAAATGTAAGTTTATTAATTTCACGTTCCTAAGTTTTCTGTTTCCTAAACCTTTTTTAAACTAAAAAATCAGTCTAATCAGTGTCATCAGTGGTTTATTAGGTGATAATTGTTATTTACTCAAATTTGCAGAAACTAAATTTAAGAACTCGTTGCGGGTTTCTTGTTGTTTGAATGCCCCCATAAATGCGGAAGTAGTTGTGACCGAATTTTGTTTTTGAATGCCGCGCATCATCATACACATATGCGACGCTTCAATGATTACTGCCACACCCATTGGCTTCATCGTCGTTTGAATACAATCCAATATTTGATTGGTCAATCGCTCTTGCACTTGCAAACGGCGGGCAAAAACATCCACGATGCGTGGAATTTTACTCAAACCCACAATATAGCCATCGGGAATATACGCAATATGTGTCTTGCCGAAAAAAGGGAGCATGTGGTGTTCGCACATGGAGTAGAATTCTATATCCTTGACAATCACCATATTGCGGTAATCTTCTTTAAACATTGCCCCCCTCAGTATGTCGGCAGCATTTTGATGGTAGCCACTTGTCAGAAACTGCATGGCTTTTGCCACGCGCTCTGGGGTTTTGACCAAGCCTTCACGAGTAGGGTCTTCGCCGATTTTTTCGATTATATCTCGGTAATGGTCAGCGAGTGCAATCGTCAAGGTTTCGTTATATTTTTCTACTTTCATTATATTACTTGCAAATTTACTCTCCATAATATTCAGCATAAATCGTTTCCGTTTCTGCCAATTTGATATAGTGGAGCGTTGCCCCCTCTTGCTTGACGAGTGGCTCTAACTGTTGCCAAATGTGGATGATGAAATTTTCGGTAGTGGGTTGGATATTTTTAGGCAAAAAATCCACATCAAGATTGAGGTTCATGTGATCCACTTTATCCACTACGGCATCTTTGATGATGATACTTAATTTTTTAGCATCTATCACAAAGCCCGTCAAGGGGTGTGGTTTGCCTTTTACCGTCACGAACAGCGTGTAGTTGTGACCATGCCAATTTTTATTAGAGCATTTACCAAAAACCGCTTTGTTTTCTTCTTCGCTCCACTCGCTGACCCAAAGTTTATGGGCAGCATTGAAGCGTTCAATGCGCGTCAAATAGACCATACAGCAATTTGTTTTAATTTTTTACACGCAGGAACTACGACTGCGTTTAAAATAAATTTTAAGTTTGATAGGAACGCGGCTTGAACGGATGAAACGGATTTACACAGATTTTTTTTTAAATTCCGTGTAAATCCGTT
>JAYVKQ010000372.1:0-2762 GCA_043768285.1 Saprospiraceae bacterium
CCTTCCGATGTCACCATAATGTCCATATGCGGAATTGCTGATCAAACTTTAGCAATTCCGCATATAAACATGGTGGCGGCATCGGAAGGGCAATTGAAATCGCTCGCTATTGATATTTACTACGAAAACCCATCAATAGTGGGTGATTTCAATCGCCCTGCGGAATGTAAAAATCAATGTACTTATGCCTTTTAGTCCTAATCGGAATTGCTGACCAAACTTGTAATAATTTTAATGTAAGATAATTTCGAGATTTTCGTAGAGACGTTACAGTGTAACGTCTTATTTATGGTCAAAAAACTTGAAAAATAAATTAATGCCAAAACGTAGCACTGCAACGTCTCTACGAAAATCTCGGGTGTATCCTACATTAGATACATCAAAAATTGTTGCTAAAATACTATCATATAATTAAACAGCCTTCAAAAAATCCAACAATTGCTGCACCGCTCTCGCACGATGGCTGATGACATTCTTCACGTCTGCCCCCAACTCTGCAAACGTTTTATCATATCCGTCGGGTCTGAAAATCGGGTCGTAACCAAACCCCTCAGTACCTTGAGACTTTTCGAGCGCAATTTCACCTGTACAAATACCTTCAAAAACGTGTAGTTTATTGTCCAATATGAGTGCAATCACCGTTCTGAAACGTGCTGTGCGTGAACTTTTTTCATGCAAATTGTTTAATACTAAAGCAATATTGGCATCGGCATGGCGGCTGCCAGAATAATGGGCAGTATCTACACCTGGCGCACCGTCGAGTGCGTCAATTTCCAAACCTGTGTCCTCAGAAAAGCAATCAACTCGATAGTTGTACCATAGGTATGTAGCTTTTTGAATAGCGTTGCCGCGAATAGTGCCTGTGGTTTCGGGTATATCCTCTGTGCAGCCTATGTCTTTCATACTGATAACAGTCAAATCCGATACCCCCCTCAGTATTTCATTGATTTCTTTTACTTTATGGGTGTTGCCAGAGGCAAAAATGATTTCCATAGATTAGTTTTTAGTTAAATAATAAGATAATATGAAGTGATTGCATAAATTTGAGCAATTTTACAAAATTATATTTACTCATAAAAACAAATCACTTATGAGAAAGGTACACAATTTAACTATTGCGCTTTTATTTTTTGGCATAATTGTATCGGCTCAATCGCCTGATAGTGTCATTGTCGAAAATAACCGCAGCAGTTGTAGCGATTATTTAAAATTGAAAAAAGACATGGAAGATTTGGTCAAAAAAATCAACGTAGAATACCGCAAAGATGGCGATTTTTTGGCAAAATTTCAGAAGGCACAAGCCATATGGGTTGCTTATAGAGATGCTCAAATTGACATGATTTTTCCAGAAGCCGATAAATCTATGTATGGTGCTTCTTATGCAAGTTGTCGTTGCAATTGGTTGATTGATATGACCATACAACGCTATGACTTACTTTTGCGCTGGATTTCAAATTTTGATGATGGCGACACGTGCAATGGTTCTGTAAACAGTAAAAAAAGAAAAAGTTATATAAAATTCAATGACTAAAAAAGAACTTTTAGTGCCGACGATGGCTATGATGGCTTCCGAAGGCAAACAACCCGAAGTCTTGTTTTGGGTGGGTTGTGCAGGCAGTTTTGATGCCCGTGCGCAACGAGTGACTGTGGCATTTAGCCGCATCTTGAATGAGGTCGGTATTGACTTCGCTATACTCGGCAACGAAGAAATGTGTACGGGAGACCCTGCGCGTAGGGCTGGTAACGAGTTCATATTTCAGATGATGGCTTTGCAAAATATCAATACGCTGAATATGTATGGTGTCAAAAAGATTGTCACAACTTGTCCACATTGCTTCAACACTTTGAAGAATGAATACCCTGTTTTAGGAGGGCATTACGAAGTGGTGCATCATGCCCAATATTTGCAAGAGTTACTCAATCAAGGCAAGTTGAGTGTGGAGGGCGGGGCATTTAAAGGCAAACGTATTACCTATCACGACTCATGCTATATCGGACGCGCCAATGGTATTTATGAAGCACCCCGCGCCGTGTTAGCTACCTTGGATGCCGACATAGTAGAACTTAAACGCTGTAAAACCAATGGTTTATGCTGTGGGGCAGGGGGAGCGCAGATGTTTAAAGAAGATGAACCAGGCGATAAACGCATCAATATTGAACGCGCTGAAGAGATAGTGGATAGCAATCCCAATATTGTAGCAGCCAATTGTCCGTTCTGTATCACAATGCTTCAAGACGGCATGAAAGCCAAAGATAAACAAGAAGACATCTTAGTTTATGACCTCTCAGAACTCATCGTTCAGAACAATGGTTGGTAGATTGTTTTGTCAAATGAGCGTCACAAAACTGCAAGAAATCGCAATAAAATGTTAATGTTTAGGGGTAGCATCGTTTTTGTCAACAAAAAACGATGCTATTTTTATTTAATATACTATTTTTGCTTGAACAAAGACCATAATTAACTTTTCATTAGGTTACCAATGATGTTTTCCAACGTCAAAAGTATCGAAAGGTTAACAAATGGGGTTTAATAAATGGGGTTCCAAAAACCGTAAGTTCCCTCGTCAATCGTAAGGTTGCGCGAGGGTTTTTTTATTTATGGAATAATGCGAATAATGGGTTAAAAAGCCCCGAAGGGTAGGCTGTCCAAACTAAGATAAAATTTCTTTCATTTTTCGATAATTTAAATGCCATTAAATATATGATAATCAATAAGTTATGACAACTAAGCTATGTCAAAAAATGAAAGAAATTTGATGATT
>JAYVKQ010000373.1:0-5404 GCA_043768285.1 Saprospiraceae bacterium
ACGGCGGGTGTGAATGTCAATTCTTCATTATTAAACTATTCGGCAGAATCATTTACCCGTACAAATACAGATAATACGGCTAAGGAAATGTGGAAATACCGCGAAACGGCACTATTAGACTTGGGTTTGCGGATTGGGGTAGGTACACGTGTACAAGTAGGCACATCGGTTGTTTCGATGACAATTGCTTACAATCAAGGTACGATAACAAAAGATATGGGTTTGAAACAACGCCAAATTGAGTGTGTGGTATCCATGTCAATCCCTAAATCTTTTAAGATAAAAGGCATGGGTAGTAATTACAAATCTAACCCAGCACCATGGCTTAATTGAATTTTGCCCCCCCTCAGTATTGGAGGGTCAAAAGGATTGTTTTTCACTAACCAGGGTCCATCTAAATCGGCATAATCGCACAAGGGCGCAAGAGCTGCTGCTGCTTTAATAGCACAACTCGTTTCGCTCATACACCCAATTAAGATTTTAAGATTGCTCTTCCGAGCCGCAGATACTATTTTTAAACCTTCATTTAATCCCGTGCATTTCATGAGCTTCAAGTTGATGCCATGAAATGCACCTTTTATATGCGCCATATCGCTCAATCGTTGAAAACTCTCGTCCGCAAATATCGGTATCGGGGACTGTTGCGCAACAAAGCCATTGCCCTCAATATCGCCTTTGAGCATCGGTTGCTCTACGATTTGAACGCCTTTATCTGCCAGCCAAAGCACCATATCTACCGCCATGTGCCTATCCGTCCAACCTTGATTGGCATCTACATATAAAGGCTTATCCGTCACTTCTCGAATGGTATTGATAATCTGTTTATCATCATCTGATCCCAATTTAACTTTTAATACTTTGAACGCCTTTGCTTCCTCTACTTTTTGCCGCAATACTGAGGGGGTATCAATACCGAGCGTGCAGCTCGTCAAGGGCATATGCTTTGGGTTTGAGCCAAGCAATTGCCAAACGGGAATGTGCATCATCTTTGCTTTTAGGTCGTGGAGGGCAATATCCACACCCGCTTTTGCCGCTTTATTGCCATCAGCCAAAGCATCAATTTGGGACATAATGGCTTCAATATCAAAAGGATATGTTTGTTTTTTGAGTATATTTTTGGCTTTATCCAATAACGTAGAAATTGTCTCTGCCGTTTCGCCGAGATAGGGTGGGAGTGTGGCTTCGCCGTAGCCGATATGCCCCTCTAAGGCTATTTGGGTCAATACGATACGGGTATGCGTGCGCGAGAAACCCGATATGGTGAAGGGGTATTTGAAATAGAGATCGTAGGGTTGGTAGGTTAGGTTCATATAGTGGATAGTAACTAATGGGGCAAATTTAGGCGTATTTTACTTTGTTTCACAAATAATGACAGCATTAATTTGAAACAGTATAAGTAATCGTAGTTGTATAGGTTTTGACCGGAATCAAGACAGATAAACCGCTTATTTGATATTGAATGGGTATGTTGCTGCGGTTCGTTGGAAAACCGATTATACCTGAAAAAAAAGTTTGTGCAGCAGTGCCTACTTGTTGAAACGATAATCCTCCTGCAATAGTCCCAAAAAAACTACCAGAACCGTTGCCTGTTCGTTGAACCCATAAAGTGAGGGCGCTATTCCAATTCGTATTATCTCGATGAACGGTTACGGTATAGCTGGCTAAAAAACTTGATGTAACGCTGATTAAGGTTTGATTAGCTGTACTTGTAGCATTTGTGGTATAATTGCTCCCCGCTTCAGTAATGGAAGAAGCAGGAATAGCAATGCTCCATCCAGGGCTGGCTGTTATCGTTTGGGCTACAGATTTAACACTCATCATGTAGAAAATACAAATTAAAGCATTTTTCACTTTATTTTTATAAAAATAGTTTTTACTATTCAAATCAAAAATTAATTTTCACATTATTCCGACACAGTATAAATGATAGAGGTCGAATATGTTTTAACTGGTATCAATACAGATAAACCTCTAATTTCATATTGAATAGGCACATCTCTGCGCCTTCGATTATTGGGTAAAGTACCTGAAAAAAAATAGAGTGTTGAATTGGTAACTTGTTGATATGTTAAACCGCCACTTGTTGATACTGTTCCCCCTCCGCTGCTTATTCCTTCACCTGTTCTTTGAACCCAAACACTCAAAGTGTTATCCCAATCAGTATCTAATTTATGCACACTAATCGTAAATGTGAATATATTATTAGCGGCTCTAAGGTCAATCAACGTTTGGTCAACCGCACTCATTACATTGGTTGCATAGTTACTGCCTGCTTCTGTTATAGTTGTTGCCGGTATAGCGACGCTCCAACTGGGGCTGGCTGTTATTGTTTGAGCCACGATTTCAATATTAAATATTAAGGATATAGGTAAAAAAATAGCCTTTTTCATTTGCATATTGGGTGAAAACCTGTTAATCTACATAATCAAGTTAACCTGTATTCAATTATCAACTAAAGTATAAATAATGGAAAGGGTATTTGATCGTTGCCGCAACTGCGTATAATCTTGAATATCTAAAGAATAGGTCAAGTTATAACCATTGCCTGAGCCAGTGCCTGTATATGCCCCACCAATATTATTGACAATGGCTTGCGCTGTGCTGGTGATGAAAATTGGAGAGGCAGCCGACCCTAATGTACCCGCACCGCTACCTGCATAATTTGCCGTTGCCAGTCGCAATCTTACTCCATTGGGCAATGTACCTGATAGTTGAACCGTGACACGACGCGTTTGTGTAGCCGTAACAGCTGAGGTAAAATTCAACCATTTTGTATTATTGGTTGCTGTACTCACAACGATGTTACCCGCTTCGGTTGGGGCAGTCATGCTCAAAGTAATGCCCGTATTATTGGGTTCAATATCACACAAAGCAATACTGGGCATAGAGATACTGACCCCTACGGAAGCTGTGGTTTGCGTCCATATTGGCGTATAGAAAACCAGTGATAGGCTTATCATAACGTATCTCATTTTATTCAATTTCATTACCCCCTCAGTATTTTGATGCTTTATTTTTTCTTAATATTCAACTGATAACTCTGAGGCGAAATATGTATTTTACGTTCTACGGATTTTAACGTAAAATGGATGTTTTTTACAGTATTAGATTGTAACAATATCATTTGTTCGGCATTAGCAATGGCAAATTGTTCTTGTTTCCCTACAACATAAGCGACAATATGCCAAGTGCCTGGCTTCATTTCTTTGAAAGAAAATTCATTTTTGGTATTGACCTGCGTTATAAACTGCTCTTTATCATTGTATAATTTTACTAAGACAATCGGCATATTGTCATGTGCATTTTCCTTAATTTTATCTATATCTATGATACCCAGTATATGCCCTGTTTTCACCAAAGGTATCTGAATGAAAGGTGTGCTATCGGCTTTTACATCCACTTCAACAGGCACTTTGATGGTGGGCACGACCCCCTCCAGATTATATCGGGATGTACCATCAGTATTTTGAGACTTTGAAAGCGTTACATAATACTTATCGGGCACTAAATTTGAAAAATGAAATGCCCCTGTGCTATCCGTTATACATTTTTGGTTGCCCATTTGTATGATTACGCCTTCTTTCTTTATGCCTTCATTCAGTGTGGATAATTGCCCACGCAGGTGTCCTAATTTTTTCTTTTTAGCCAACTTGACATTGAGTTTCCATACGTTTTTTATAGAAAAAAACAAGGTATTTTGATTAGAACCGGGTACATTGGGTAGAAAAGCCTGCCCTGCATTCATGCTCAATGTCTGATATTTGGTATCAAAAATCAATGAAGCATCCGTAAAACTACGCCTTTGAAACAGCTCATCGGGGGCGTAATTGTTGCGGTACATCATACTAAATTGAAGGTACTTACCATATTGCGCGCGCACCGTGCCGCCATAATAATAAAGCTTTTCTATACGATTTTGAGTAGAAAATTTAGCGGTTTGTTGTTGTTCAAAATACCCACCGACCCATAGCCACGGCAACACTTGATAGGCGGGCTGCACAATATTTGAAAAAGACCTTTGACGCGATTGAAAATTAGGGTCAATCAAATTTTGAGCATATCCGTAGCGGCTTTGTAGAAAAACATTCCATTTGGGCGTATTTAAGGTATAAGAAAAATTACCAAAATCCTCTTTGAAATGAAAAGTGGAAGGCATTTGTCTATCCTCTCTTTCCTGTTTTGTAAAATTCAAGAAAAACATATGCCTGCCATTGGGTTGATAAGAAGCAAAAACCATATGATTTTTACTAAACGGCGATACATAAAACGCTGTGGCATCAAGACTTGGATTGACGCGGGAGATATTGCTCGAAATACCAACATTCAGTTTGGGTGTGATATAGTAATTGAGCGTATTGACATAAAGACGACTATTATTATAAAAGCCATAAAAGTTTTTCCCCGCATATATCACATCGCTGTTAAAATGCCATTTTTTCCATGAATACACTAATTTATTGAAGAACCCAATATCAATTTTTTCTAAAGCTTGACCGCCAACGAATTCAGTTTCGAGCATAAAGTTGCTTTTTCTAATGGTGTATGCCCCTCCGATTAGGTCAGAGTTGAAAGAACGATTGTTGTAGGTAATATTTTTAGTAACAATACTCACTGTCAAAGACGACTCGCTCTTTAGACGCATCCCAAAACTACAGCCTATAGCATCTTTTTGATTCGGAAAAAAGCGGGCTTGTTGGTAAAACAAAGAATAATACAAACTATCGCTTTCATGTTCATACTTGATGCCTCTGCCAAAACGCCCAAATTCCATAAGGTTATTGACGCGCAAAAGGTAGTCGCCAACCGTCACTGTCGTTTGGTTTTTGTGGGTATATTTTAAGGCATATTCATCATAATTGCCAATAGCAGGAAATGAAAATTGATTAGGACCCCTCAGTATAAAATCCACATAATGCTTGTTTTTTATATCCAAAAAGCCTTTGCCAGCCGCATAATATTGATAGGCAGACCATTTTTGTTCACCCGATTTATAATGCAAATAACCACCGCCTGCTTCAATCGGCAAACGCAAATAAGGGTCATTTTTCTTTATTTTATTGGCATAAACTGGTATTGAAACGGCTTGATATATCGGTACAGGATTATCACGCATCATCACTTTTAGGTCAGAAGTTGCATCCCATGAATTATATTCACTGACAGGTATTTGTTGCCTAACCGACACGCGCAGAGAGCTATTAGGCTGAATAAGAATACTATCTTGTTGTATTTCTACAACCCCACGGTTGGTTTCAAAATGAATTTTTTCGGGCGTATTGCCTATGTTTTGCACGAGATATTCTACGCGTAGTGTATCGCCTTCTTTCACATATTCGGGCTGCGACAAGGGTATTACGTCTATTTTATGTACTTTTTCTATCTCTATAACAATGTTTTGGGAGGC
>JAYVKQ010000374.1:0-2740 GCA_043768285.1 Saprospiraceae bacterium
GTCAAAATGTACCGTCGAATTTATTCGACGGAGGCGTTGATAATCAATGAATTACGCAGCCCGTCGAATGAATTCGACGGTACATTTTGACCAACTTAATTCTTCTCCGTTACTAATTGGAAAAAAATCCGCGCAAATCCGTCAAATCCGTGTCGTCCGTGTTCCTATTATCTAAGGAGCTTAAATCTTCAAAGCAATTCCGCATATAAACATTATGGTGACATCGGAAGGGCGATTGAAATCACCCGCTATTGATATTTACCACGAAAATCCATCAATAGGGGGCGATTTCAATCGCCCTTCCGATGTACAAACTAATGAACAAATGCCTTTTTTGTCCATATGCGGCATTGCTGTCATCATTTATGGTGCGAACGCTCCATCAAGCTGAAAGCATGATAATTCATCATTCCCTCACCTAATCATCTTGAAATTTTAATAAAAAATCTGGATTGATAGATTTGAACGACACGCGCCCTTCTATATCGCGTAATTCGAGCAAAGGGCGAATGACGATACCTTCACGATGCACATCATTTTTCAAGACCGATTTGCCCACCGCTTTTGATACGAGGGTCGGTATATCGTTGCTCAATGAATAATCCGTTTCCAATATCGGCACGGACTGCAAATCCAATTGAGCGAGGAAGGTTTTATATGCTCCAAAATCAAGATATGCGTAGGCATCAATATCAAAAACGTTGAAAAAATAGACCATTTGACCCCTAATTTTGCATTTATTGCCTTGTATGCCTTCGCCAATTATCTCACCTTGCAACGCATAATTTTTACCCAAAGCTTTCAATTTTTCTTCAATATTGTGCGTACGCGCAAAATCCCAATAAGAATTACCCTCTGCCTCAATCAGTTCTAAATTGCGGCTGCATACGCCAAATTCGCCATTACGATAAAAGTAGGTTACGCTCGAACCATCTAATTTTTCAGTGACAAAACACGTTGTTCCTGCGTATTTATCCAATATTTCCTGCAAGTTTTGAACCCGCGTTTCATCGGTTTTGGGTATAAATGAGGGGAAAAAACCTTTGGCTTGACCCAACAAATTGGCAGACATCGGTGGCTCATATTTCGTGATACCCAATAGCTCCGTTACGTCTGACCCCTCAGTATTTGGCGCATTTTCGGGCAATATAGATAGGGGAAAACAAATGCCCTGCGACACTTGTCCCCGCAGGCGCATGGTACGGATGCGCATATTGCGTGGGCGCAAAAATTCAAACTCGGGGCGGTCAGGCATCAAGCTGTCAATTTCGCAATAGACGCACAAATCGCCCACTTCAAATTCACCTTTTTTGACCACCAATTGCCAACCCAAAACGGTGGCTTTTACAATCGCATCCGCATTCTCAATCGGCTCTAAGGCTTTGATGCGCTGGATGCTGGCTAATTGTCTCATATCTGTTGTTGTTTTATTGTTTCTAACTGGAAAGGTAAACAAATTAAAGTTTGGAAAAGTGCATGGCTTTAAAAAAATCACAATAATTTGATAGTAAAGTAGTTTTGTTTTATTTGATAGGCACTTTGTCTAAGTCGTTTATTTGTTCAAATTCTATTCATTCTGATTTTAATTCAAATTTCTCGCGTACTTTTGCAGTATCTCAATTATTCATCATTTATCATTCTGCATTTATCATTAATAAAATATGTCTGTAAAAGTTCAGAACCTTACTAAGATATACGGCACGCAACGTGCTTTAGATGGCATCAGTTTTGAAGCCCGTAAAGGCGAAATATTGGGTTTTTTGGGTCCAAATGGCGCGGGTAAGACCACGACCATGAAGATATTAACCTGTTTTATCCCCCAAACAGAAGGTACAGCGGAGGTCTGCGGTTTCGATGTCGCCGAAAAATCGTTGGAAGTGCGCCAGCAAGTCGGCTATTTGCCCGAGCACAATCCTTTGTATAAAGATATGTACGTCCGCGAATATTTAGAGTTTGTGGCGGGTGTGCATCGGTTGAGCAATAAAAAACAAAAAGTGCGCGAGATGATTGACCGCGTGGGCTTGGGCGTAGAACAAAATAAGCCTATCAGTGCGCTCTCGAAAGGGTATCGGCAGCGTGTGGGTTTGGCGCAAGCGATGTTGCACGACCCCTCAGTATTGATACTCGATGAACCTACTTCTGGACTTGACCCCAATCAATTGGTCGAAATTCGCCGTTTGATTAAAGAATTGGGTAAAGAAAAAACGGTCATTTTTTCGACCCATATCATGCAAGAAGTACAAGCCTTGTGCGATAGAGTAATGATTATCAACAAAGGAAAAATTGTCGCCGATGATACAATTGACACTTTGCAAAATCGCATCAAAGGAGAAAATGTCGTAACCATTGAGTTGGCTCAACATATTGACAATCAATTATTTAAACAAATAAAAAACGTTACAAATATTAAAAGTTTAGATAAAAATCGTGTTCAATTATCGTCTGCCTTAAATACCGACATTCGCGCTGATGTGTTTCAATTTGCTGTGGATAAAAATTTGACGCTGTTGGAAATGCGCAAGGAAGTGTATAGCGTAGAAGATGTTTTCCAAGAATTAACAAAGTAAACAATGAGAAAAATCGCCTTTTCACTACTTTTTATGGCTGCAATACTGAGGGGGTATGCGCAGGATAAAATTGTCGTGACCAAAAATTTTAAATTCAACGATGGGATATATAGGTCATTCGACCATATCCAGAAAAACAAACCCGATTGGAATTGGGAGAGTGTGGAAACTAA
>JAYVKQ010000375.1:0-5181 GCA_043768285.1 Saprospiraceae bacterium
AATTAGTTCTACCACAATTGCCAATAATGCCGAAGGAATTGCCCCTTTTAAAATCAGTTGTGTGTTATTAAGGGCTAAACCTGTTACAATATATTCGCCCAATCCACCCGCACCGATAAAAGCGGCAAGTGTGGCTGTACCAATATTAATGACGGCGGCAGTTCTGATGCCACTCAAAATAGCGGGTATGGCTAAGGGTATCTCGATTTTTAAAAGTTTATTTTTAGCATTTAAACCAATGGCAGTAGCTACGTTTTTTAATTGTGGGTCAATGGAATACAAGCCAATAATGGTATTTCTCAAAATCGGTAACAAGGCATAAATAAAAAGAGCAACCGTAGCGGGATAAAAACCAATGCCTATGAAGGGTATCATAAACGCCAATAATGCGATGGAGGGAATGGTTTGAAAAACGCCAATGATGTATAAAACAGGCTTTGCAAAGTATTGGTTTCGGTACAACAGGACGCCCATCGGCAGAGCAACCAATACAGCTAAAAACAAGGAAATAAACGTCAATTTGATATGCGTCCATATATGGAATAAAAATTCGTATTTATTGGCGTTTGTCGTCAAGGCTTGTTCGCTGATTAATTTTTTGGATATTAAAAATTGACGGGCAATTTGAAAATGGTTTTTATTATTGAGCAAGGCTTGAGCATTTAAGGCTTGCATTTCCGCATTTGAGATGTGTGCTGTTAGCGCATTGAGTATCTGTTTTACCTTTTCAGGAAGATTTGCTTTGTAAAATGAAACAGCGTAATACGAGGGAAAATAGCTTAAATTGTCTTCTAGAAGGACTAAATTATGCTGTTTTATCTCGCCATCAGTGGAATAAGCATCTGTAAAATCCAACTCATTGGCGTTAATAGCTTGGTAAGCCAGACCGTGTTCAATGCCGACGGGTGATTGCGGCAAGGCATACTGTTTTGCTAAATTTGCCCAACCGTCTTCTCTTTTTAAAAACTCATAACTCAATCCACCTCTCAAACGAGGATGTTGAGCCAAGTCTTGAATGGTTTTAATATGCTCTTTTTCTGCCAATTCTTTTCGCATTAAAATAGCATAAGTATTGTTAAATCCATACGGTTTTGAGATGTTTAAATGGTATCTCTCGAAGACCATTTTCCCTATTTCCTCTATTGAAACTTGTCTTTCTTCCTTTAAAACTTCTGCCGAAATAGTGCCTGAATATTCGGGATAAACATCAATAGCCGCATTTTTAAGGGCTTCAAAACTAACGGCTGTGCCACCCAAATTAAATTTGCGCTCGACAGAATAACCTTCGTTTTCAAGCAATTGGGCAAGCATTTCACTCAAAATATAGCCTTCGTTAAAGTGTTTTGCACCCACGACAATTTTACTTTGACCGAAAATCAAAGGCACAGGAAATAGAAAAAATAAGACACCAATAATTATGTTTTTCATATCGTGAGGGTGTAATCTTTTTTAATGTTGATAAGTTCATCGTTATTGCCAGCGACTTTTATTTTTCCTTCGTCCATCCACATATAATTGTCCGCCAAAATTTTAGCTTCTTCATATTGATGCGTCACAATAATTATGGATAGGTTTTCATCTTTTCTAATGCGTTGGATATACTCATAAATAGCGTTTTTGGTATCATAATCCAGCGAGGCAAACGGTTCGTCCATTAATATAAGCGGTGGTTTTAAAAAAAAAGCTCTGCACAAACCCACCCGTTGTTGCTCGCCGCCCGACAATTGGTAGGGGAATTTATCCAAATACGTTTTGGGCAAACATACCGCATCTAAAAGATAATGCAGTCGTGTGCTTATTTCTTGTTGGGACAGTTTTAAAATATATGCCAACAGCGTAATGTTTTTTTCATTGGTGAGATGTGGGAATAAACCAATAAATTGAAAAACAAACCCTATTTTTTGACGAACAGCCGCAATATTCTCATAATCCAATGACTGCCCATAGAGCTTAATGTCACCCGAATCGGGTTTAATCGTCCCATTAATCAATTGGAGTAAAGTGGATTTTCCGCCACCACTTTTACCCAAAATAGCGGTAATTTTATTGGCTTCAAATTGAGCATTGAAATCCAGTAAAATTGCCTTATCTCCATAACTCTGGCAGACGTTTTTTAATTCTACGACGGGTGCATTGCTGTTCATATTTGTCCTTTTCAACTACTTTTAAATAAAGATTATAAGCTCAAAGGTAGCGTGGTTTCAAATAAAAAAGATTATTTCGATGGGTGATATTTGAATGTCTTTGGTATTTACTCAAAACATACTCTTATTGTGGTCAACTAATCTTAAGACAAGACAGTTTTGAACCTTTTAGCCTTTTAACCACTTTTTGTGGTCAACTGTTTATAGGACAAGGCAGTCCCGGAAAATACATATTTAACATAAAACTGACTATGGGTGGTAAATTAGTTGTTATTCGCGTAGGCTTATAGAGTAAAATAGATGCGGTTTTAGCGTAAAAATTCTGAAAAAATTAAGAGTTTATAATTGAATTTATGTTAAATGAAGAAAATCCCAACCTTATCAATTATTTATGCAGTAGGATTTTGAAATTTTAAGGGATTTAATCGGATTATTTTATGTGGAGCTTGAGTTCCGCGCTACATTTAGTACAATTATAGGAATTGCATTTTTGTGAGGTATTTTTACCTAAAAAAACAGCTTTTAATCCATTATTTAGCCTGAACAATAATTCCCTACAAAAAGACAACGCTGCACCACAATCTTTCTTTTGGTTTGTATAAAATTTAAAGAAATGAAGAAAGTAATTATTACGCTTCTGGTTTTAATCAACAGTCTAAACCTATTTAGTCAAGTTGATAATAAGGTTGAATTAACCATTATTCAAGGCGAATATTGGTGGGCAGGCATCACCTCCATTGGGCATCAAATGCCTTATTCGGCGACGACTGTTGCCTCTATTGATATGTGGGGTGATAACCGTGGCAATCAAGCGCAACCCTTATTGTTGTCGAGCAAAGGGCGTTATGTTTGGAGCGAAGAACCCATAAAATATGACTTTAATAAGGGCGCAATTACTGTCACGGTAAAAGAAGGTAAAATTTTTAGTGGCACGGCTGGAACAAATTTACGGACAGCTTTTGGGTATGTCGCTAAGACCTATTTTCCGTCAAACGGTTCGATCCCTGATGCGATGTTGTTTACAAAACCGCAATACAATACGTGGATTGAATTGATGTACAACCAAAACGAGGAAGATATTTTAAAATATGCTCGGGATATAATTGCCAAAGGCTATGCGCCTGGCGTATTGATGATTGACGACAATTGGCAAGAGAATTACGGCATTTGGGAGTTTTCACCGCGCAGATTTAAAGACCCGAAAGGCATGATGAAGAAATTGCACGATATGGGATTCAAGGTGATGTTGTGGGTATGCCCTTTTATTAGCGCCGATTCAGAAGTTTTTAGACAATTGGCTAAGGAAGGTTTGTTGGTGCTCGATAAAGATAAAACACAAGAAGTTGTTTGGGCAAATACAAAAAATAAAGCGGCAATCATTCGTTGGTGGAATGGTGCCAGTGCTTGTTTAGATTTGAGCAATCCCAAAGCGCAAAAATGGTTTAAAGACAGGCTGAACCATTTGGTAAATGATTATGGCGTAGATGGTTTTAAATTTGATGCGGGCGATGCGCATTTCTATACAGATGTCGTCTCATTTAATGCAAAAATACCCAATGACCAGACGACGTTTTTTGCAAAATTAGGCTTAGATTATCCTTTAAATGAATACCGTGCGGCATGGAAAATGGCTGGTTTGCCATTGGCACAACGCCTAAGAGACAAAACGCATAAATGGACTGATTTGGTGAAATTGATTCCCGACCTCATGTCGCAAAGTGTGGTTGGTTATACTTACACGTGTCCCGATATGATAGGTGGCGGTGAATATCAATCGTTTCTTAATGGCGCGACGATTGATGAAGAGTTGGTTGTAAGGTCAGCACAAGTTCATGCTTTGATGCCCATGATGCAGTTTTCTGTTGCACCGTGGCGCGTCCTTTCCAATGAAAATGCGGCTATTTGTTTAAAAATGTCAAAATTGCACGAGGAGTTTGGGGGACATATTCTGAACTTGGCAAAAGAAGCCGCTAAAACAGGCGAACCTATAGTAAAACCAATGGAACTTGCTTTCCCCGAAAACGGATATGAATTGATTAAAGATCAGTTTGTTTTGGGTAATGATATTATAGTTGCCCCCGTTGTTGAGAAAGGTTCTCGCGCCCGAAAAGTTGTTTTACCTACGGGCAATTGGCAAGCCGAAGACGGTCAAAAATATAAAGGCGGCAGCACTATTGAGATAGCTGTTCCTTTGGAAAGAGTCCCTTATTTTCGTAAAATTAAATAATTTAGCCTTATGTTTAAACGAATCAATTTGCTTACAGCCCTTTTTTTATTTCTGTATGCGGCATCAGGCAATAGCCAAACAACGTCAACGCCTGTGTTCCCAAGTGATGCTTGGGGTGTCTATTCATGGACAGGTTTGAAGGGACTTAACAAAGACAATGCGCCCCATATTAAAGGTGGTCCAATGATTATAAGTTGGAGTAGTTTAGAGCCTCAAAATGGGAAATTTGAGTTTGAGAGAGAAATTGGGGCTAAACTTAAAATGATAGACGAAAATAACTTCTATACTTTTTTGAAAATCTGGGTTGCCCCCGCAACAACCAATGTAACCGCAACAGATACGTCTTGGAACTTGACTCCAAAATGGCTGTTCAAAAACGGCGTTCCGCTTGTGGAATTTCCCAAAACCGTTAACCCGATGGGCACAACGACAATAAGGTATTTTCCACATTATTTGGATAAAGAGTACAAATTCTATTTTCATCGGATGATAGACGCTGTGGGAAAGTATGTGCTTAGTCTTCCGCCTCATTTGAGAAAGCGGATTTTATACATACAATCTGCCGAAGGGTCAACGGGAGATGGTGGACCTTACAAAGGCGAACCTGTCAACAGTGCTTACGCTATTTCAAAGCAACAATGGACGGATTTTCGCCTTGAAACATGGATTAAGTACAAGTCGGCTTTCTCGAAAGATGGGGTGCTTCAATTTCCCCTTTTGACCAATTATGACGCAAATGACGACAAACTATATGACTGGATGTTGAATGAACTGCCCAACGCGGCGGGTCTAAAAAACGGGATGTTCTCA
>JAYVKQ010000376.1:0-9498 GCA_043768285.1 Saprospiraceae bacterium
ATAATGTGTTTACAAACGAAACTTGGGAGACGTTGCAGTGCAACGTCATATTATAATGTGTTTACAAACGAAACTTGGGAGACGTTGCAGTGCAACGTCTCTACAATTCGACATTTGCATACGGAAAATATCACCACAACAAAAATTCTATTCATTCAGATTTAAAAACGATAAAAAATGAAAAATATAAGCCTAATAATACCCATTTTTGCAACACTCATGCTAACTTACGCCTGTCAAAAAAATGAGGCGTGCTTATTGCCCGAAGGCGGGTGCAATTGTCCTGAAGGTTACACTGGAAGCGATTGTGATATAAAAGTGACAACTAAGTTTTTAGGGCTGTTTAGAAAATTTGCTAATGATACCTCTAAACTAACCGTTACGGATTCGTCCAACTATACAAAGCGTGTTTTTTTCTACAATTATAACGATTTTAATAGGTCAGGTAGTTTTTATGGGATTGTTGATGGTGACCACGTCATTATTCCACGACAGCCTTCTCTAAAATTGCCGACTTATTTCAAATATGTAGAAGGAGATGCTTGTATTACTAAGACCCTCGAACAGTCATATTTAATATTTAATCTTAGATTTGATGATGGGCAAGTTATTACACGAACCCAATATTTTAGGTTTTAAAATTTGGACAATTACATATAACGCGAATATTAGGTTCAAATTCTACAAATCCTAACGGATTTACTGGATTTCAACCCAATATACGTATATATAACAGCACCTTAAAAGTAAATAATAAACAAACTGAAAACAATGCTCATAGTATTAGCCTTCGCCAATCAAGAAGACGACCATCTCAACCTACTTAAAGAAGAAAGCAACGAAATCCGACGCGCCTTGCGCCCATTAGAAAAACGGGATTTTATCCGCATCGAACACGAGGAAAGTACCACCACAAAGGAACTGTCGGAAATGCTGATGGATAACCGCGATGAAGTCCATATTTTTCACTACGCGGGTCACGCGGGGAATGATGAATTGCTGTTGGAGGACGGACTTGCCCACGAGCAAGGTCTCGCCCGCATATTGGGTATGCAGAAAAATTTAAAATTGGTTTTTCTAAATGGTTGCTCTACCAAAGGGCAAGTAGATAAACTGTTTGAAATGGGCGTAAAAGCGGTCATTGCCACGTCTGCACCTATCAATGATACCAAAGCTAAGGATTTTTCTATTGCTTTTTATAAGGCTTTGACCTATAAATATTCTTTAAAGCGGGCATTTGAATTTGCCAAAGGCGAAGTCGAGTTACGGCATCGAGAAACCCCTGTTATCGAAATGCAACACCGCAAAATCGGTGGTGCGAGTACCCCCTCAGTATCTAAGGATGCAATGCCGTGGGGACTATATGTACAGCCCGATTTTGAGAACGAAATCTACAATTTTCGATTACCCTATTATAAAGAAATTGCCGTCAGTGAAGATATATTGACCAACGTGACGACCAATCGCTATATCACGGAAGTATTGCGCGAAATGTGCCGATATAACAAGGATATATATACAAAAATGGTCGAAATACGCAACGGCGATGAAGTAAAACGCGATTCGAGCTATTATTTTAAATTGGTTTTTGAAAATTTCCCCTTAGTGATTGGCGAGCAAATTCGGGTATTGAAGCAAATGCAATTGCCCGATGCGGCGCGTTTAGAGCAGCTTATCAGTACCTATATCGTCACGACCCAAACGTTGTATTACATTATGCTTTCTAATTTTTGGGAAGAAGTGACTAAGAAAAAACTACCCGCTAAGAATGATTTTTTGAAAAAAAATTCCATTAATCGCGATAATTGCCTTAGCTTTGACTATGTAAAAGGCATGATTGATATATATAACCGCATGAAAACGGCAAATATGTCTCTTTTTGCACCTGAATTAGAAACGCTCATTATCAACGCCACCACAGACGGACACGATACCAAAACGTCTTACGAAATGCTCGAAATACTGAGGGGGGGGTATTTGACGATGAATAAAGCGGATATTGAAGCCAAATGCGCAGAAGCAGAAATGGCAGTTGCCAATATCTTATGGGAAGCCGCATTTTTGGTGGGTTACGAAATTTTTTCTGTGCGGGATATTGAAATTCGTTTTCCGAGAGCGAGTAGTATATCTTACGAATTGGATTGGGGTGTGGCTGATACCAATACCAGCCTTTTTAACGATGAGAGTTCTCGAAAAAGAGAGGTATTCACCAACTGCGATTCGGTGGTGATGATTGGCTACGGTAGAGACGGTGATATGAAAAATTATTTGAATTTGTCGCCCTTCATCGTGGATAAAAACACCTACCACAAAGTCGTGCGCGATGAAAATACAGTACAAAAAAACCGCTTAATAGATTTGTTCTTATACCGTTACGAAAAAGACGGCGTATATTATTATTCGACCATTCGCCACAACTATTTTAGTGCTTTGACGAATGAAAAAGGGACGGACATCGTGCATACTAAAATGACCTTACGCGATTTTGAAAAAGGTGCGAATATTACCAATCAAGCACCTGCTTCGGCTTTTAAATCTTCCCGTTTTGGCAATGTCAATACGCAGATTATTAAAAGTGTGGAGGAGGTAAAGCCTATATTTGCAGATTTAGAATATCAATTTGAACAGTTTAAAACGGCGTTTAGTGATTGATTATTCATTGTCAAAAAAACTCAAATCAGCATCGTATGGGTGTTGTTTAAGATAGGAGACCCATTTAGATAAAAGCATAATACCACTGGCATTTTCTTGATACAATGCCTTAAAAAGTTTTTTGAAAGTTGCATTTTTAATACTGGTTTCCACTTTTGTCTTTTTTTGCAAAGCCAGGAACGAGCGTCTCTACCAAATTCGTATCAATATAACATTCTGGAATAATATGTTTGTCCATAATTAAGAGTAGTTCTCTATATTAGTGAAAAGGTCTATGCCATATTGGGAAACCTCTTCAAGTTGTTCTTCGGTTAGTTTTTTTGCAATTGTTTCCCCATTTTCCCAATGAACAATAAAAACAGCCAAATCTTTTCGAGCGTTGTCAACTAAATCATCTAAAACATCTGGACTATGAGTTGTTATGAAAAATTGATTACTTACAGAGCTAATGATTTCTTGAGTTACATGAACAATATACGGAGGAAATGAATGGGCTTCGGGTTCTTCAAACAATAAAATAGAATTGTTATTAGATACAATAGCAGTTTTATAGAAAATTATACGTTGAAGTGTGTCAGCGATTGATTTATATGGTAAAATAAATGTTTTAGATATTTCTCCTTCTCTGTTTTTTATTTGTTTCATTATTTTTAAGGTCGAACTTGATTTGTCAAATAATAAGTTCAACCCATATTCTTTAAAAAAGGTATTGCAAAATTCAGTAAGTTCTAAGTTGGTATCAATTATTTGCATCAAATTATTACCAAAAGGTGGTGACAAAAAAGATGGCTGTCTACGGAACGGTGTATGTCTTGTAGGAGTATTTTGATTATCTTTATCAAAAATATATTTTTTCACAGCCTTGAAATATTGAGCATAAGGTATGGAAGACTTCATTGTGGGAACACCAGTCCTTTCATCAAATAGCAATTTAATAAACGCTTCATAGTCTTTTCCTTGAAATTCGATGCTTAAACCCTCTAATTCATCAGATTTTAAAGAACAGTTAACTAAATTAGTCTCAATATTTATAGGGGAATTGCTACTTGTATTCCCATTAAAAAATAATTCACCCTCGTTTTCAAATCGAATATAATGTGTAAGTGAGCGATTGAATCTACTGAATATTGGTGATAAATTATGGGGTAAAGAAAATAAACTCAATGCCTCCAAAATATTAGATTTCCCTACATTAGGTCTGCCAATCAAAAGATTAATACGATTGCAACCTTTCAGCTCAACTGAATGAAGGGACTTGAAATTTTCTATTTTTATATCTGTAAAAAAATTTGAATTCATTTATATGATTGTTATATTATTGCAAAAGTAAAAAAAAAATTATATTGCGGTCATAAATTCTACAAATGCAGAAAATGGCAGCTTAACAACCAAATGACTATATGACCAGTCCCTTCAAATTTTTAGAACCCTATGGGAAAGACGATGCAGCCTTCTTCTTCGGACGCGATAAGGAGACAGCGCAGCTATTTAATGCCGTTCATGCGTCCAATCTTACCTTATTATATGGTGCGTCGGGTACAGGCAAAACCAGCCTTATCAATTGCGGATTAGCGAATAAATTTTATGATACCGATTGGCTGCCACTTTTCGTTAGGCGCGGCATGGACATAAACCGTTCATTATCAATGGCTTTAGATAAAAAGTTGATTGAGACGGAAGAAAATCCAGAGCGTTTGGATATTACTAAAAAAGTGGATTTGCTATTTTTAGATTATTTCAAACCCGTCTATTTGATATTCGACCAATTTGAAGAATTGTTTATTTTTGGGACAAAGGACGAGCAAGATATGTTCTACAATACAGTCAAAATGCTCTTGGAAACGCCTCAATTGCACGCCAAAATCATCATCAGTATTCGAGAAGAGTGGATTGCGCATTTGAATGATTTTGAAAAAATTGTCCCCTATCTATTCGATAATCGCTTGCGGGTAGAGCGTATGAGTTACGATAATTTATGCGAAGTTGTAGAAGGCACATTGCACCACGTTGGGGTCAAAATTGATACACCAGAAAAAACGGTGGATATGATTTTGCACAATATTCATGACAAAAAAGACGGTATTGCCTTGACCAATTTGCAGGTATATCTCGATAGATTGTACCGCGTGGCAGCACCACTCAGACAAGGTGATACGATAACGTTTACCCCCTCAGTAGTGGAGCAGGTGGGACCCATTGAAAACGTTATTGATGATTTTTTAGATGAAGAATTGGTGCATATTGAAGTCAAATTAGCGGAACGCGGAAACAAACAAACTAAGGGATTACCCTTAGAAATCCTTTTTGCTTTGGTGAGTGATAATGGTACTAAAAAGCCTTCTATACTTGCCGATATTAAAGCCGCCTTGCCCCAAAATCGGGGTATTCAAGAGGCAGATATTGCACTTTGTTTGGAGGAATTTAAACGAATTAGGATATTGAGAGAGACGGAATAATTGAAGCAAGCGGTTTAGGAAACTTAAGTCACCCCGAATTTCACAACAATCACATTTCGTCACTACGTGACTAAGGAAGTTCTTGGGACTAATGTCTGTTATAAACATATTGTCACTAACGCGACATAAATTCGTGCATTTTCTCAGACCCGATAGGGTCTAAATGTTTATAACAAGCAACAACACAGAGAACTTCCTTAGTCACGTAGTGACGAAATGTGATTGTTGTAAAATTCGTGGTGACTTATGTTTCCTAAACCACTGCCTTTCTCGAAGAAAAAGCATCATTTTTACTAATAAATACTGAGGGGGTATCACCCCTTATCCCGCAACTATGAAGTACGAGTTAAACCACGATGTAATAGCCAAACAGGTATTTGAGAAAGCGTCTGCCGATATGAAATCAAGGCGGAAGATAGAGCTTATGATAAAAACGGCTTACGAATTTTATCAAAAACGCAAGGCTTTATTGACGGTTGAGCAATTGGAGGAAATACGCCCGACGCGCTCAACGCTAAATTTAAAAGCAGAGGAACTAAAATTTATTGAACTAAGTGAGCGCACTATAGCGGCAGCCCAACGCCGCAAATTTTGGGTAACAGCAGGCGTGATAGCGGCTTTGACTGTTACATTGTCGCTTGCCCTTTGGCAATGGCGCAAAGCGGTTGAGCGTCAGACAGCGGCAGAAGCTGGACGTTTGGCACTGTTGGCACAACAGCAATTATCCCGTTTTAACTTTAATGATGCCTTACATTTGGCGAGCGAATCATTGAAGTTGGAAGCTAATAATTTAGTTGCAAAAGACATTTTGAGCCAAGTTTTTCATAGAGGTATTAATAACCAACTCGCCCCACTTTCTACTGCACTTTTTAAAGAAGATTCGCTTGAGCAAATTGCTCTTTCAAATAACGGGACATTGGCAGCCGTTGTTTTACAAGATTCTACAATTAAAATTTATGACATTTCGCAAGACCCTATTTTGAAAGGAAAAATAATAAAAGCAGATATTTATTTTAACCCTGTTTTTTCGCCTGATGATGCGTCTATTTTGACCATAAAACAAGATAGTTTATTACAAATAAATCGAATAGATGGGAGTGAAGTCGCCATACTGAGGGGTCACTCTGACTACATTGTGGGCGCAACTTTTTTTAATAAAGATACTATCATCTCTTGGGGAAACGATGGCTATATCAAGATGTGGGATGTAAAGGGGCATTTTTTAAAGGATATTGGTCACCATCAAACTTTTGTCAGGTCGGTTGAAATCTCAAGCGATAGTATCCATATCTTGTCGTTTGATGATGGTGATGTAGGTAACAAAGTGCTACCAGAGCTTACTATTTGGAGCTTAAAAGATGCAGAAAATTCATTTTCAATCACCCATTTGGAATATATTCATGCAGGTAAATTTTGGAATAGAGATTCCGTTTTAGTATTTGGTTCAGAGGGTATAGAAATGTGGTCGCGGCGACAAAAAAAGCAAGTCGTACGTCCTCTACCTGTCGGAAAAGATGCAGATATTATTCATGGTGTCAGTTTTTCGAGCGATGCCGATAAAGTGATTTATTTTTCAAATACTGGAGATGAAATGACAGGCAGTTATTTTGACTATTTGGTGACTATTCATGATTATTTTGATTTATTTGGTGGCAAATCAAAGGAAAAAGCGCGTGTTATGAAGCAATATCAAAAAATGAGTAACATGAAATCCTTTGAGCCTAAAGACTTTCTCATTAGTATGAAAAAGACTTCAACGATATCAGTCACCCAAGTAGATTTTTTTGATAATGAACACCTTTATACGACGGCAAATGGGAGCAATGAAGTGGTTATTCGAGATATGTTGGGCAAGCCTGTTGCCATATTAGCGCACCCCAATGAGGTCTATAATACGGCCTTATCAAAAAATAAAAATGTAATGGCAACAGCGTCATTTGATGGGTGGGTCAAAATTTGGAAACAAAATAATTTGCCTTTAGCCACTATAAAAGATATTGGACACGATGAGGAAAGTAACTTTTCAGCACAGGTGTTTATGTCGCCAAATGATACATACATTGTCACTTTAGCCCCTACCTCATCGATGAAAGTGTATGATACAAAAGGTGTTTTATTAAAAAATGATACATCTCTACATGTAGATGTGGCTAAATTTTCGCCTACGGGCAGTTCTTTTACGACTATTTTGACAGATAATCGCACTTTATTGTGGGATTCTACGCTTACAGTATCTAAACAATTGAACTTTGAAGGCAAGCCCGATGCTATTAATTATTCAAGTGATGGCAAATATCTCATGCTTTATGGCAATAATAAAGTGCGTATCTATAATGAAAAAGGTGATTTAGTACAAAATAAAGTGCAGACGAAAGACGAAATTTTTATGGCTTCGTTTATGCCTAAAAGCGATCATTATATTGTAATTTCGAGAGATAGTTTTGCCTCTGAGTGGGATATAAACGGCAATTTGATTAAGCATCTTGTTGAAAAACAACGAGTTATATCGTTAGATATGTCACCTGATGGTAAAAACTATATCGTTGGCGATGACGATGGTAGATTAACAATAAATGATTATGCAACGGCTAAAAAAATATATGACTTTGGTAGTCAAAGCGGTCGAATTCAAAGCGTTCAGTTTTTCCCAGATGGCAAACGCTTGTTAGCAACAAATGAGAAAAATACGACATCCGTCTATAATGTGAAAGGGGATATTCAAAACAAACTACTATTTGGTGGTAAAAGCAGCCAAATGCTTGAATTTGTCAATAAAGGACGCGATATGCTGGTACTTTTTACTGAAGATATTGAATTATGGGATGCTTCTTTTTCTAAAATAACGACCTTTAAGCATGTTGATAATTCTAAAAAAAGACCAACACACTCCATTGCTGTTAACAGAGATGGGACGCGCTGTTTTGTCGCTTTTGATGACGGCACTGCCGAGGAATATTACACGCCTGATGGTATTTTAGAGTGCCTTAAATTACACCCTAATTTGGTATTTCATAAAGAAGATAAGAAGCGGTATAATATTGTTGAATAGAGGGTTTTTTTATAAAAAATCAACACACTAATTACACGAATTAATACACTAATTTTTCTAATTTAGATTTTGAGAATATAATACTGTTTAATCTAAATTTGAGAAATTCGTGTATTAATTCGTGTAATTCGTGTGTTGATTTTTTACAGGAAAACCCTTTCGTTGAATAACCCTTTGCTACGTAATTTAATTTATTTGACTATTTTTGCCGTTTAATCTTTCACACGACAAAATCAATCATGAAAAAACTCATTGCGATACTCTTCGTCTTGGCAGCCGTTGTAGCCGCTGCTTATTTCTATTACTTCAAAGCCAACGTCCCCGCCGATTTGCGCGACGAATACGTCAAAATCCCAACTGGAACCGACTTCGAGGGGCTTGTAAAACGCTTGGATACTGAGGGGGTAATACTCGACGCTGCGAATTTTGAACAATGGGCAAAATGGCTCAAATTTGAAACAGTACGCGCGGGACGTTTCAAAATAAAAGCGGGGTGGAGTAGTTATGACTTGATAAAACACTTGCAACGCGGCGAGCAATCACCTGTAAAAGTGGTTTTGAATAATGAAAGAACACCTTTGCAAGTGGCGGGTAAAATAGCGAAAGTGCTTGAACGCGACTCTGCAACTTTCGCCGAAACATTTCAAGATAAAGCTTTATTAGATAGTTTGGGTTTGAAAAGCGAGTCATTAATGTGCATTTTTCTACCCAATACCTACGAATTTTTCTGGAACGTGGAGCCGCGCAAGTTTTTGGAGCGGATGACCAAAGAATACCGCCGCTTTTGGAATGCCGACCGCACCGCCAAAGCACAAGCACAAGGCATGACCCCCGAACAAGCTGTCGTGATGGCTTCAATAGTAGATGGCGAAGCACGTGACGATGAAGAACGCAGAAAAGTAGCTGCTGCCTATCTCAATCGTTTCAAAATAAATATGAAACTGCAAGCCGACCCTACGGTACAATTTGCCTTAATGGAAATCGAAAAAACGCCGAGTTTTCGTCGTCTTTTGTATAAAGATTATGAGGTATCGCATCCTTATAACACCTATATTAATGAAGGTTTACCGCCCGGTCCAGTCTGTATGCCTGCGCCATCAAGCATAGAAGCGGTACTTAATCCTGCCCAGCATAATTTTGTTTATTTTGTCGCCAAGCCTGATAATTCGCATACGCATAATTATTCTGAGACATATAGTCAGCACTTAGCTTATGTAAAGATTTATCAAGATTGGTTGCGTAAGCAACAAAAGTAACATTATTCAAAACGTAATGCGAATAATGAGTTGAAAAGCCTCATTGGGGCAGGGTTGATAGGTTCTAAACCCGAAGGGTTTTAAT
>JAYVKQ010000377.1:0-2821 GCA_043768285.1 Saprospiraceae bacterium
CTTTGCTGCCGCGTTCTATATTTTTCAATTGCTCTTGCAGTTCTTTCATATCTACATTGCCCAGTTCTTCTTCTGAAAACCAAATACGGCTATTTTCAAACAAACCAGCCAGTGCGGAGATGCGCCCAAATTTATCCCCTTTGGCTCGCTTGTCGCCGCGCACGCCCAAGCTCTCGCCCAGCCGCTCGGCTGCTTCCTCAAAAGTTTTGATATGCATACCTTGTATAAAATTAGCTTCCAGCCAAAATTGTAGCGGCGCGTCTCCCACCCATTTTTTTAGCTCATAGTGCCAATTCACCATTTCTACGGCAGAGGCACGGCGGATATAGGCTTTTAGAATATGATAATTTGCCCCTTTTTTGCCCACCAAAACAGTAGCTTTAAAATCTGAATTAGCGTTGTTGGTATAGCTCGGGTCGGTATAAACTACCAAAGCGTCATAATCTCGCAGGGGCAAAGGTTGGCGAGACAAAAACCAATCTTCTTTAAAAATATTGCCTTCTACCAACGGATTGTGAAAAAGCTCTTTTTGTGCCAAACGCCAACCTGATATTTTTATCAAATTATCAATATCCTCAACAGTATTTTTTTCTGGCCAAGCAGGGCTGCCGTTTTCCAACAAAGCGCATATTTTTTGGCTAACCGTTGCTGGGTTTTCTGTTACTTTTTGCAGGATAGAACAATTACTAATCAAATTGCCAACAAATAAAAAACGCCCGCCTTGCGTGCTAAAAGCGTTGAAAAGCGCAGAAAAACACCAATCGTAAGCCTCATTAACCAGTACTTTGTTTTTTACTAATTTGTCGTCGTCAATGTCATCGCACACAATATAATCGGGACGATTTGCACCTTTTCGCAGTCCGCGAGGGCTTTGTCGGCGACCCAACGCTTTAAAACGAACCCCTTTTTTGGTAGAAAAATCCCCAAATTCCCAACTCCCCAAATTTTCAAATTCTCCAAAATCGGCTATCAAACTTTCGTTTTCTGCGAGTTCGGCTTGTAGGTCGGTCAGCAAACCAGCAGCCGCGTCAGAAGTGGCAGAAACCAGCACCATAAAATTTAGCTTGTTTTGCAGCATCAACCAAATAGGTATCATCACGCAGGCATTGACAGATTTGGCGTGTCCTCTTGGCCACATTTTCAGCAATAAGCATTTTTCCAACCCGCGCAGTTCTTCGGCTAATTGGATATGAAAACCTGCACTCGGGGCTGTGCAATAATGGGGAAAGTAATAAGTGCAAAAAGCGCGGTAATCTGCCAATAATTTTTTGCAGCGTGTTTTTCGCTCTTGTGTTGTTTCTGTTTTTTGCTCAATTTTATTTTTGCTGCTGCGGATAAGCTCCACAGTTTGATTAAAACGTTCCAGCAGCTCTTTGTTTTTGCCTTTGATTTTCATAGATTTGGCATTTTAAGAACGATAAGAAAATTCTTTTGCTATTTGGCTCATGAAATCAAGCATCGCATTGATAGCATCGTCTTGCCATTGCTCTGTCTCGGGCAAATTTTTTAGATAACTACAAAATTTTTCCCCTACTTCTGTGTAATGTCCCAAATCAGCTTTTTTATCCATTTTTTCGTTGGCGCAGGATAATTTTAGCACCATATCCGCCTCGCTGGGTTTGGCTGTGCGCGCTTCTTCTTTTATCAATTTTTGTATATCGGCTATAAGCTGATAATTGCTTCTTTTGATACTGGTTGGTGTTGCGTGGTTTGCCTCTTGTAGCTCTTTCCAATTGCCGTCTTTTACCCATTTAGACATTTGGGGAGCAGCCACGCCCAGTATTTCGCAAACTTTGGCTTGTTTCATACCTTGTTCTACAAACAAAGAATAAGACAGCACTCTGTTATCTCTCGCATTTTGGGGCTTCTTTTTTTCCATCTTTTTTTATATTTTTTTGCAAATTTGGGGCAAAAAAGGCAGAAAAAACAAACTAAAAAAAAACTTTCCCGCAAAACCTGTAAAGTTTCCCGACAAAAAGGGAAACTTTTTTTTTACACAAAAATATCGCTTGGAAAGGCTATAATTTTGCTGTCGCAATGATAAAACAGATTTTGTTTTTATTCACAAAGCCCAATAAAACTATGTAAAAAATTTATGGACGATTTTTATTTCAAAATTGATTTTGCCAATAAAACAGACAACCCCAAACCAACAATGGATTTTGTGTTGAGCGACAATAGTATCAACCGCTACGGCTCGCGTATCCTCACGGCTGGTATAAATCTGGAAGCGTTTAAAAAAAATCCTGTTATGCTTTGGGGTCATAATAGACAAGCCACAAGTGAGGAAACAAATGTCATCGGCAGGTGGGAAAATATACGGGTAGAAAATGAGCAGCTTATAGCTACCGCCGTATTTGATGAAAACAGCGCGCTGGGCGCAAGGGTAAAAAAGCAGGTAGAAAATGGATTTATCAAAGCCGTATCCATAGGCTTTTTTGTCAAAAAATGGAGCAGCGACCCGCTTTTTGTGCTACCCGAACAAACCGATTACACAATTATTGAGGCTGACCTAATGGAGGTTTCTTTTGTGGATATACCAGCCAACACAAGCGCGGTGAAAAAATTAAGTTTTATTTTAAACCAAAAAAACCAACAAACCAAAATGGAAAAATTGAGCCAAATCTTGGGGCTGTCGGCAGAATGCACCGAAGCGCAAATTTTGGGCGAAGTTGCCAAACTGCAAGCAGCAGCCCAGCATCTGTCCAGCGAAAACAAAGAGTTGAAAAATAAAATTATTGCCAACGAAGCCAAAGAAAAAAAACGCCTTTGCGAGGAGTTGGTTGCAGCGGCTGTGAAAGAGGGTAGAATTGTTGAAGCG
>JAYVKQ010000378.1:0-2196 GCA_043768285.1 Saprospiraceae bacterium
GTCTTTGGGGAGAACCCTCTAATGCTGCTGCTTTACTTTTGTATTCTACCCGCTCACGTCCCGAACGAATGAGTTGGTTGATGGTAGGCATCGTAAAAATTTATGCTTTTATCTTTATTAAAATGCTGTTGTTTAAAATTCAAATACCTAAAAGACAGTATTCGCACAACGCGGCTGCAAAGGTAGCAACTGTTTTTTGTTCCACCAAATTTTTTGCAAAAAAAAATGCTTTTTTTTGATTTTTTTTTGATTTTTTTACAAAAAGTTCCCTTTTATGCCCAAAAATAGCTTTTTTTGCCATTTTTTATCCTCAAAATAAAAAAATCCCGCGCCTTGCGAGCCGAGATTTTTATTAAAAATTATTATTTTTTTGCAAAGGTGTAAGTAAGCCCTAATCTAAAAAGTGGCACGTGGTTCATACCTGCTGCTTCCAAACTAAAACCGTATCTATAAAACATCTCAGAGGGAAATGTACTGATACGACCACCTGTTTGTAAAGAAGTAAATATCAATTCGTGAAAGTGCATAGAAACACCAACCCCAACGCAAGCATCTAAATTGATTTGTTTGCTTACAGCCAATTTAAAACCCAAACCTATTAAATTAGCAATCGTCAAACCCGCTTTATTGCTTATAAGGTCTTCGCGTGCATAAAATTTGCGATTAGAAGAATCCGCACCTATATTTAGGTAGTCAGCATTTCTAAGTTTAAGTTTTGTCATTTCTGTATCAAAAAACACGTAGGGAACTAAATTAGGCAACTTTTTAATTTTTATATTATACTGATAGCCTATATTTAAGCCTATTTTTTGCCTAAAATTTTCTTGATAACCTCGTTGATAATAAACAGTGTTGGAAGCACTATTCATAAAATAAGAAAAATTATTGACATTAAAAATTAAGCCTATGCGCAAAGAATGATTTTTATAATAAGGCATATAAGCTATACCATAATTAAAGCAAAGATTGGCGCGGGTAACAAATATGTTAAGTCCGTGTTTAAACTTTGGATATATAATTGTGTCGGTTTTAGTGGCTTTTGCCCAAGAAAAATTAAAACACAGCAATAAAATTAATATTAATAATTTCATAAAAATAATGATAAATAAAGCCACAAACTTATTCAGTCTGTAGCTTTTTGGTGATTTTAATTTTAGTTTACAAATCTTGGTCTATTCGCCACATTTTTAGAGAACCATTGGTGGTATTAAAAAATCTAAACATACCATTATTGGGAAAGTTGATATTATGGTTAAAAGCTATATTGGTAGCAGGGTCAAAATGATACTATTCGTGGTCATAAACACGCTCACCTGTAACACGTTGTCTATTATTGCCGTCATAGCAATAGCTACCAAGACTTTTAGCAGAAGTACCCCAATCTCTTTCATAAGTAGCCATAAAAATTTCGCAATCCCCGTTTGCATTAGGATTATATCCACCAGACGCGAACTCGCGCATAAATAAAGCTGGGTGAATATTTGCAAGCCATCGCTGTATAGGAGAACCAACATTTGCTCTTCTTATTCTTTCAGATAAAAATATTCTTGCTTCATTAATAAATGTTGTTCCTTCTGCCATTACCACAGCAATAGTAGTAAATTCTAAATCTCCGCTACCTTCAAAAGCATAATTTACGCTTACTAATTCGCGGTGATAAGTAGGGACTATTATCCTATTATGTGAATTTTGATGTCCAGTATTTTCGTTTGGATTTCTGGGCGCGGTCATTTCTTGGTTTTCTTCTGTTATTATTGTAGGTTGTGTTCTTGGCTGATTATAAGGTGCATCAAGTGAACCGTTGGCTATAATAAACAAAGGATTTTCCAAAGCCATAGCTTCGGCTTCGCCCAAAGTGGTAAAAGTACAATTTCCATTTTCGTCCAAATAAAAAACTGGAATATGGTCTTCTTTGCTGGGGTGTATATTTTCGTCAATTTGCGCAGCCACTGCCCAATAAATCGGCAAACTAAAATCAGCAGTAGCTGCATTTGGCACAACTACCATAGGTTTATACTGGATTTGAGTATGTACCAATTTGGGATTTAGAAAGGTTTTGTAGTTAAAATTTATCGTACTTTGTTCGGCAATAGCAGCTACCGCGCTATTGATAGTCGCCGTAATAGTGGGTTGATTATTAGCAAAAGCGTATAAATCTACCTCATAAGAAATGCTATTTTGTACGGCAGTTTTCAG
>JAYVKQ010000379.1:0-2220 GCA_043768285.1 Saprospiraceae bacterium
AATTAGTGAAAATTAGTGTAATTAGTGGCAGCCATAAGTAGGTACAAAAAAAATAGAAGATTATGAGCAAATTACTATTCACTTTTACCGCCGTGCTGATGAGCATAGTTGGTTATTTCAAACAACCGATTGTCGTGCCACAGCCTACGCCATTTGACAATATGCCGATGTGCCACACGGCTGCACCCATAGACGATATGCGTGCCTTCGCACTCGACCCTGCATTTCAAGCACTTCACCCTGCACCAATGCCTTTGGCAGACTTCGCACCGATGGGCGAAATGGTCAGTTATCCTACCGCAGATGGTACAAATGCCAGTGGATATGTTATAAAAGCTAAGAAAAAATCAAAAAAATGGCTGTTTGTCTATCAGGAATGGTGGGGACTGAACGACCATATCAAGCACCAAGCCGACGTATTTTACAACGATTTGGATGGCAAAGTAAACGTTATCGCCATTGATATGTACGATGGCAAATCTACATCAGACCCCAAAGAAGCGGGTAAAATCATGTCAGAAGTTAAAGAACCGCGCTTAGAAAATATCGTGAAAGGGGCAGTTGCCTTTGCGGGTAAAAAAGCGAAAATTGCCAATGTTGGTTGGTGTTTTGGCGGCAGTTGGTCTTTAAAATCGGCTTTATTGGGTGGAAAACGGACTGTTGGTTCAGTCATTTATTATGGTATGCCTGTGCGTGAAGTAGAGAAATTAAAAACCTTAAATTGCGATGTTTTGGGCTTATTCGCCACCGAAACGCGCATATCGAAGGAAGTTATTGAAGAATTTGCAGCTAATATGAAAACAGCGGGCAAAGGTTTGGAATACAAAATTTTCAACGGCGTTCATGGTTTTTCAAACCCGAGCAATCCGAAATATGATGAAGCCTTATCGAAAGAGGCTTATGGTATGGCGATTGGCTATTTGAAGAAAAAATTTAATTAGTTAAAGATTGTGAGATTATGTCATTATTCAGCATTGGGCAGGGCGATTGAAATCGCCCGCTATTGATGTATTTTCGTGGTAAAAAATCAATAGCGGGCGATTTCAATCGCCCTGCCCAATGCTGAATAATAACACAATCTCTAAAATACTGAGGGGTATAGTTGTCAGACGTTTTGGAAACGTTTGACAATTAAGAAATTGATTATCAAATACTTATCCATTTATTTTAAAATACATCCTATTCATTCCTATAAAAATCCACACACTATGTTAAAAAATCTACCAATTGTATTAGGCTTGATTTTTCTCGCTCTCCAATTTTTTAGGGTTGAAAAAAACCAATCCAACGAACTGACCAACGATATATCAAAAAAGTATGCCGTATCGGATACCGTTATGAAAATATTAGATGGTGCCTGCAACGATTGCCACAGCAATTACACAGCCTATCCGTGGTATTCGAGTATTCAGCCCGTTGCGTGGTGGCTTGACGAACATGTGCAAGATGGCAAAAAACACCTCAATTTTTCTACATTTTTAGAAAGAAAAGTAGCTATTCAAAACCATAAATTTGAGGAAATAGTAGAAATGGTGGAGAAAAAAGAAATGCCCCTGCCCTCTTACACGTATCTTGGTTTGCACCCCGAAGCCAAACTTTCGGACGAGCAAAGGCAAGTGCTTATTACATGGGCAAAAACCCAAATGGATAGCTTAAAGGCTTGGTATCCCGCCGATAGTTTGGTATTGAAAAGACCTTCTGGACCGCCGCCTACGCAATAGGTTTTGGATAGATATAAACTACAAACGCTTGATTATCAATCAGATAATCAAGCGTTTGTAGTTTATATATCCCTCAGTATTTTATATGAAATATAAGATTTTAAGACCCTTTTATGAACATGAAATAATACAAAATACCGAAAAACAAGATTAAACCAAACACAACAATACCTAATATCTGTTCGATTATTTCATCACCTTTAAAGTATGTAGCACTATCAATATTCCCGTCTTTTATCATTATTTTGACAGCATCGCCAATAATCGGTTCTTTATATAAAACGGCATAAACGTGAACGATTTTACCATTAAGCTCACCATCACTCATACGAATACCGATAGAATATCTTTTTTGATTAATTTCAACATCCATATCCTTCTTGTCTTCATAATTTATGATAATACCATTCATTTTTTTAGCACTTCTTATTTCGAAAATTTCAAATATTGCGTTTAATATACAAAAAACAAAAAATATAGAAAATACGATAGGGTTTAA
>JAYVKQ010000380.1:0-8236 GCA_043768285.1 Saprospiraceae bacterium
TAAGCAAATGCGCAAAAGCAATGCTTTTTATGATTTTGAAGTGGATAAATACTTTACTTTTAACAATAATCCACATCAAATATTGGCATTTAACTACGAAAATCTTATTGAAAAAGAGGCTGAAATATATTCGCCCATCATACAATCGGATGTCGTTACCGACGATTTTTTGAAGGTTTTTATACCAAATATAGCAAGAGAAAGAGAACACATGAACCTCAAAGAATACAGCTTTACCGAGCGTATCAAAATGAAAAATGCCCAACGAGAAGCCATTGACAAAGACCGATTTGAGGTCTATAAACAGTTTAACAGCATTTACATCAATGACACATTACAAGCCAATTTGAACTACCAATTTTATGAGCATCCACAAGCATCGGAGCGAGGGCTTTTGGTGTATGTGCCTTCGGATAAATTTGTAAAAGGCAGGAATATTTTGGAGATTAGGAAAAACTATTTTTCGGAAGATAGTATTCAGAAAATCGTAAAAATTCCGTTCTTTTTTGAAAAAAAATGAATAGGACAAAGTTGTATAGGAGACGAAATTTTAGAAGCTAAACGAGTAACTTATGCCGATGATTATTTTCACACGAATTCCACGAATGAAAACACGAATTTCACGAATTTAGATGTTGACAGTTCATTTTACAAAGAAAGAAGTCCTGTCAACATCTAAATTCGTGAAATTCGTGTTTTCATTCGTGGAATTCGTGTGTCCTAATTTAGTAGTGCGGTTTCTAGTTTTAAGGAAGATACGAAAATCTAAATTTAAAAAAAATAAAAATTAATACAATATGAAATCAGTAAATCTATCAGAATTGAGTGAACAAGAATTATTAAAAGAGGCAAAAAAGCAAAAAAACTATATAGTGGTACTATGGGTTATCATTGGTTTCATGGTAATTGCTTCAGTTTATAATACTTATTATCAAGGCTTTAAGTTTTCAATGTTTGCGCCTTTATGTTTTGTTCCAATTCTCATGTCAATACGGGAGCAACAAAAAGCTACACAGAACGAAATTCAATCACGCAAGGCTCAATAAGCAATTTAATTTTTTAATTTCAATTTATCGCAATGAATACATTAGTCGGCAGTCAAATTGGATTAATCCACCTCATTTCTGGCATTGTCGCCATTATTTTTGGAGGTGGTGTTTTATTGATGAAAAAGGGTACACAACTGCATCGTCGAGTAGGTTATCTCTACGTGGCGAGTATGGTAGTACTGCTCATCTCATCGTTTGGTATTTACCGTTTGTTTGGCACATTTGGTATGTTTCACTTTTTTTCATTGGTCGCTATTTTTTCATTGGTAGCGGGTATGTTGCCGATGTTTAAAAAAGTAAAAACACCAAAAGATTATGAGACCCATTTTATCCGTATGTATTGGTCGGTAGTGGGTTTGTATGCAGCTTTTGCGGCAGAAAGTTTTGTGAGAGTACCCAAGTTGGGGTCATTTTGGCAAATAGTGGCTTGGTCGTTTGTAATCGTATTTATCGTTTGTTTTGTGGCGTTTATTAAAAAAAGACCGATTTGGTCAAAGCAATTTGGAAAAGGGCGTACTATTTAATCCCCCTCAGTATTTTCAAAAAAACAATAAAAAATTATGAATGAAAAACACTTTTTAACCCAAATTTTCAACGAGAAAAACTTTAAAAGTGACGAATTAGAGCGCATATTGGCGCAATATCACCCGATGTCGTTTGAAAAAAATGACTATTTGATAAAACTGGGTAGCGTTGCCAATTTCTATTATTTCATTGAGGAAGGCTACGCCCGTTCTTACGCCATTGATTTGGAGGGCAACGATATTACCACCAAATTTTTTGGACCCAAAGACCTTGCCATTGATTGGCATTCCTATTTTCTAAAAGCCCCTTGCCGAGAGGATATTCAAGCAATTTCGGCTTGTAAAGTGTGGAAGATTACCTTTACAGATTTTATGAAACTCTTTAATATTGAGGCGTTTAGAGAAGTGGGTCGTACCCGCTTGGTGAGCAATTATTTTGAGTTGAAAAACCACACCGTCTCCGTAATTTCCGACCCAGCCAAAGACCGCTATCTCCATCTTTTAAAAGAAAAACCAGATATAGTGCAGAATGTGCCGCTGAAGCAAATTGCGACATATTTGGGCATTACGGATACGTCTTTGAGCCGTATTCGTAAGGAAATTGCAGATAAAAAATAACTTTTTAATCAAAAAAAGATAAAAATATGGAAACTAAAAATCTATCGGAATTGAGTGAAAGAGAATTGGAGGAGAAAGAAAAGACATTTAAAGGAGTGTTTTATCTTATGGCGGGCATTGGAGTTTTCGCCCCCCTTGTAATAATGATAAGCATGTATATTAGATATGCTGCAACTCAAACAATAGATTTAGGTGCGGGAACAATACTTTTTGGCTTTATTGTACCTATATATATGGCGTTTAGAGCTAAAAAAGAGCATGATGAAATTAAAGCCGAATTTGAAAGGAGGAGATATAGATAACATTCTAAATCATAAATATATCAAAATGAAAAGCGAAAATTTATCGGAGTTAAGTCTAATAGAATTGACGAAAAAAGAGAAAGACAGTAAATCAATACTCAATATTTCTATTGCTCTTTTGATAGTTTCACCTATTTTAATTGTAATATTATTATTTCAAAAACAGTTTATTTCTGTTTATTTTCTAATGTTTTTGACCGTTTTTTCGTCAGTATTTCAAGTAATTAATCAAAAAAAACAATTGAGTGATATTAAAAACGAAATTGAAATAAGGGAAAATAATGAATTGTAAAAATTGTGATACGGAATTAAGCCAAAACTATTGCCCCAATTGTGGGCAACCATCAAAGCTGAAAAGAATTGACGGACATTATATTCAACATGAGATTGAACATCTGTTGCATTTTGAAAGAGGTTTTTTATACACCGTAAGAGAATTGGTGTTAAGACCTGGCAAAAGCATCAGAGAATACCTGAACGATGATAGAAGCAGACTTGTGAAGCCTGTTGTGTTTCTAATCGTTACGTCGTTGATATATACCGTTCTTGCGAGTATTTTTCATATTGAGACCTCTTTAATGGGATTTGAAGAAGAAAAAAAATCAAATATTACTTTGATTTTCAATTGGTTAGAGAAATACTATGGGTACTTCAATATTATTATAGGTGTTTTCATAGCATTTTGGATAAAGGTTTTTTTTAAAAAATATGGATTTAATTTTTTTGAAATTTTAGTCGTATGGTGTTTCATTATGGGTTTAGGTATGCTGATAGGTGCGTTGTATGTGTTATTACAGGCAACAATTAAAACAGATTTTGGACAAATGGCAGGTATCGTTTTATTGATATACATTGTATGGGCTATTGGACAAACATTTGATAAAAATATAAAAATAAATTATCTGAAAGCATTTTTAGCATATCTGTTGGGAGCTATTACCCTTTTCTTGTTTTTAATACTATTAGGTGCTTTTCTCAATTTATTTATAAAGCATTAAAGCCTATTTTTCTATCAAGACCCCCTCAGTATTTTGCTGTTTTAACCTAACTGTAAAAAAAATACAACCTTATGATTACTTACGATTTACCACAATGGATGACCATCGCTTTTTTAATAGTCATTCCGATACCGTTTATTTTGATACCACTTTTAGCAAGGCAGGGTGCGCCTTCTGAAAAGAAAAATACGGTATTCCTAACAGTATTATTAGGCTTGATGGCGTATTTTGCTTACATCACCGTAGCCCAACAAAAAGGGCTTTTTTCCGCAGTCGGTTTTCCACCTAAAGTCTTGTTATACACCACATTCCCGTTTGCTTTTTTACTATTTGGGGTCATCCTTAACTTGCCCATTTTTAAAGAAATATTGGGTAATGTACCTTTATCTAATCTCGTGCGGGTGCATATCTTCCGTTTGATTGGCGTGTTTTTCATTCTCATAGCTTGGCACGATGCGCTGCCCAAATGGTTTGCATTTGTAGCGGGCTTAGGCGATATGATAACGGCAATTACAAGCATTTTTGTAGCAAAAGCACTTTCAAACAAGGCACATTACGCCAAAAAGCTCACTTTTATATGGAATACGTTTGGCACAATTGACATTCTTTTTACGGCTATTACGGCTAATGTTCTCACCAAAATATCCATCAACACAGGCGCACAAGGTGTTGATGCGTTGGCGCAATATCCTTTCTGCATCATTCCCGCATTTGCCCCACCTGTCATTCTTTTTTTACATTATTGTATCTATAAAAAGCTGCGGGCGTGACCCCCTCAGTATTTTTAATGACGGGGTGACTGCAAGTCTAATGTCGCCAACTTAGTGCGAAAGCAATGTTTTGGAACTATCGAGTTTCAATGCTTGACAAAGGTTTAGTAAACAGAATTTTAATTTTTTTTGAAAAAAAATTAAAATTCTGTTTACTAAACCTGCGCACAAAACAAGAAATTCACCTTAAGTTGACGACATTAGATTTCAAGTCACCCCATCAATATACCGTTCCGAACAAACTTTTTTTTCAAAAAAAAAACAGAACTTGTCCTATGGCAAGATTTAAGTTTTCCATGCCCTCTACCTTTGTATCATCAAAAGGAGATAACGCAGTGCTTTAGATGTTTTTAAATCAGTTTATTTCAATAACAATTAAAAAATCAAAGGTCATGGAAAAGAAAAATGAATTTATGTTTTTGTTCAGATTTGAACCTTCAAACGACTATCAACCCACCGAAACTGAAATGACAGAACAGCACCAAGCATGGGGTGCATTTATTGGCGGCATTGCCATCCAAGAACGTTTGGTGAGTACACACCAATTGGGTTTTTCAGGTAAGCAAATTTTTGCCGACGGCTCAATTGCCGAGGGTATCAACGTCTTAGCCAATCAAACTTTGGGCGGCAATATGGTGGTGAGAGCCAACGACTTAGACCATGCCGCAGAAATGGCAAAAGGTTGTCCGATTTTGCAAATGGGTGGTACGGTAGAAGTACGTGATGTTATCCCGATGTAAAGAATTTGAAGATTTGACAATTTTTGAGAAATTTTAAAATCTGAAATCTCCAAAACACTAACGCATAATTAATCATTAGTATTCAAAGGATTTTGATTAATAGCGTAAAAGTGTTTCGTGCATAGGTTTAGTAAACGAGAATTTATTTTTTTTTCAAAAAAAATAAATTCTCGTTTACTAAACCTTAGTCGAAAAGCATTGTAAATTATTGAAAATCAGTATTTTATTTTTAAAACAAAATCTTTTGAACACCAATGATAATTAATTAAAAATCAATATTTTATTCATAATTAAAAATTCAAATAATCATGGCATTACCAAATATTTTCACCACGTCCGTTTCTAACAGCGTCGTGTCTCGTATCAACAAATTATCGCCCTCAACAACTGCCCAATGGGGTAAAATGAACGTCACCCAAATGCTGGCGCATTGCAACGTGACCTTTGAATTTGCTTACGAGGAAAAGCACAAAAAGCCCAATTTTTTCATGGGTTTCATTTTAAGAAACCTTGTTAAGGGTGGTCTGGTGAACGAAAAACCGAACAAAAAGAATGCCTCAACTGCACCCGAATTTATAATCAAAGACGATAGAAATTTTGATGTTGAAAAAAATCGCTTAGTCCAGTACATCAACAAAACGGTGCATTTGGGCGAAAATCACTTTGAAGGGAGAGAGTCAATGATTTTTGGTAATATGACCTCAACCGAGTGGAATAATTTATTTTACAAACATCTCGACCACCATTTGTCGCAGTTTGGCGTGTAGTCGTTACCCCCTCAGTATTTTCCGAAATTATGCTATATCGCTTTGCATTTTTTAATAATAATAACCATAAAATATTCAAAATCAATTTATTAAATAGTTAAAAAATATACATTATGAAAAAAATAATCATTGGTATCTTTGTCGCACTAATTGCATTTTTAGCCTATGGCTTTACACAAGCAAGTGCATTAAAAAATATTCAAATCGTCAAATCTGTTACCGTTAAAGGAGATAAAAAAGAGGTTTTTGACATGGTACGCTATCTCAATAACTTCCCCAAATGGTCTCCGTTTTTGGTGCAAGACCCTACACAAAAAGTGGAAGTAAAAGGCACGGACGGTACAGTGGGCGCACAATACCACTGGGTCGGAAACGGTGGCGATGATGTTGGTTTTCAAGAGATTATGAAACTCGACACGTTCAGTTTTGTAGGTATGCGCTGTGATATTCAAAAGCCTTTTGTCGCCAAACCTACGTTTGATTATTTGTTTAAAGAAACCGCCAATGGTATAGAAGTCACTCAAGATTTTAAGGTAGAATCGGACTTAGTATCTGCCTTTTTTATGTGGCTTGGTGGCGCAAAAAAAGGCATGGAGGACACCAATCAACAAGGTTTGGATTTGTTGAAAAAGGCGATTGAAAAATAAGATATACTACACGTAATTGCTCTAAAAAGTCATAATTTCATCTTTAATTAAGTTTGCTAAAATTGGTAATTTTAAAAAATCAATGTATCTTTGCGCCCGCAATTTCAAATATCAATTGATATTGAATTTATTACAGATTATCAATTATTATAATAAAAAATTATGGCAACTAATAGAACATTTACGATGATTAAGCCCGATGCCGTTAAAGCAGGTCATATCGGTGCAATTTTAAACGACATCAACGCGGCAGGTTTCAAAATCGTGGCGTTAAAATACACAAAACTATCACGCAAAAAAGCGGGTGCTTTTTACGAAGTGCATAAAGAACGTCCTTTCTATGGCGAGTTGGTGCGCTTTATGTCACGTGGTCCAATCGTGGCAGCTATTTTGGAAAAAGAAAACGCGGTTGAAGCATTCCGTACTTTGATTGGTGCTACTAATCCCGCTAACGCTGCGGCTGGTACATTACGCGCAAAATATGCAAAAAGTGTCGGTGAAAATGCAGTTCATGGGTCAGACTCAGACGAAAATGCCGAGATAGAAGGGGCTTTTCATTTCAAAAAATCTGAAATTATTAGCAAATAAAATAATGGATAATTGACAATGGATAATGGATAATATTGTGCATTTTAATCACAATTGTCAAGTATTTTCTTACATCAAAAAGCCTTTTCACTTTGTGGGAAGGCTTTTTTGATGTAAAATACTGAGGGGGTGCTACTGCAATCGCTCAATTAGGCGCATCACTTTTTCCAAGCCCTCGGCATCTATTTCTGAAAAGTCATCTAATACATCTGCGTCCACATCTAAAACTAAAATCACCTGACCATGCTTATCAAAAGCGGGTAGTACAATTTCAGATTTAGAAGCCGACGAACAAGCAATATGCCCAGGAAAAACCTCCACATCTGGCACAATAACAGTCTTTTTTGTGGTATAGCAATGTCCACACACACCTTTATCGAAATTTATGCGCGTACACGCAATGGTCCCTTGAAAGGGACCTAATACCAATTGATTGCCTTTTTTGATATAAAAACCGACCCAAAAAAATCCAAATGCCTCCTTCAATGCAGCCGCAATATTGGCTAAATTGGCGATAAAGTCTGTCTCGCCCATCACTAAGGCTTCTATTTGGGGGACAAGTACATCGTATATCTCTTTGCGCGATGCGGCTTGAGGAATGATGAGTGTTTCTGCCATATTTTACACTTTTGGTTTTGTCAATTGATACTCCAATTTGCGCTCATCATTTTGGCGCATTTTAATGGTTTCGATATAGCTTTTAGCTTTTTTATTGCTAAATTCGGTATATGCTTTTTTTGCCCAATCCAGAGCCAAATCCAATTTGCCGAGACTTTCGTTAGCGACAGCCATATTGAAAGCCGCTTTGCCCGCCGTTTCCAAATCCGACTTTTGTTGGGCAATAGGCTGCCATATTTCTGCTGCTTTGAGCCAGTCACCAGCTTCTGCATAACGGGCAGCTTGCTTCATTTTTTCTTCATATGTGCCTTTGGCTTTTCCATAATATGTTCGATTAAGCGTTACCCAAGTAGGGGCAATGCGCGCGCCATAATCCAACCCCGTTTTATAACTTACATCTTCGATCACTCGATAAATAGAAGGCAAACGGTCTCTGGCTTTGGTTTCAGTCTCAGCTTTTTCGCGACTATCTGCCCCTTGTGTCACCACTATTTCATCAATGATGATTTTACTTTTAGGGTCGTATAGTCGCCAGCCCATTTTAATATCTAAACGCCTATCGGCTTCATATTCAATACGGATAGAATCTCGCCCGCTTTTGCTTTTGGTTTTAAT
>JAYVKQ010000381.1:0-4228 GCA_043768285.1 Saprospiraceae bacterium
AAAACTTTTTTCTATGCCACTACCTTTTAAATGGGTTCTTAAAAAAGTTAGACCAGAGATGTATATTCGATTATTTGGTTCCTTAGAAATGAATTCAGACGTGTGAAACTATGTTCTGGATTCATTTCTAAGGAACCAAATAATCGAATATACATCTCTGGTCTAACTTTTTTAAGAACCCATTTAAAAGGTAGTGGCATAGAAAAAAGTTTTGCTTCTTTGCCCATATTTTGACGCATTTGTGCAATTAAGTACGTCGTTGATATGGGTGTATCATCCGCAGCCAAGTATATTCCCGATGCTTTTTTTTCAATAATTGCATTAATTAAGGCTGTCAAATTGTCCAAATAAACCATTGTACGCCGATTAGAGATAGTGGCAAATGGTAGAGGCATATTACTATCCGCTAATTTTAAAAAACGAATTAAATTGCCTTTCACTTTGGGTCCATAAACCAATGGTGGGCGTATAATTGCCACCGTAAAGGTACTATCTTCCATACGTTCTAAAAGTTTTTCGGCATCTAATTTTGATTGACCATATGGGTCATTGATGGGTTGGCAAGGCGACCCCTCAGTCAAAACGGCATTTTGATGTTCTCCAAATACCTTAATTGTACTGATAAATATAAAATGAGAAACGCCTTGTGCTTTAGCAGCCAAAGCGAATTTTTTAGTCAATTCTGTATTAATATCAAAATAGATTTGGTCTTCAATTTTTTGCATTTGGTGTGCCATGCCAGCCAAATGAACGATAGCATCAACCCCTGTAAAGTCAATATCCTCAACCGATTGGTGTTTCAATGATACGGGCTTGAGTATATATCGTTCTTTATTATATTCGACAAACCGTTGCCCCACAAAACCACTGGCACCTGTCAATAAAATCGTTTTAATTGCTGCCATTGATACTATAAATGTTAAAAGTTTTCTCAATCACGCCCTCTATTGAAAACTCCTTTTCGGCTATTATCCGCCCTCTTTTACCCATTTCGAAGCGTAATTCTTTGTTTATTAATAGTTTTTCCATCGCTATCGCTAAATTTTCAACATCTTTAGCAGGAACAATAAACCCATTGACACCCTCAGTAACGACATCTCGGCAACCTGTTACATCTGTTGTCACAATTGACCGTCCGATGGCACACGCTTCTATCAATGATTTAGGTAAGCCTTCTCTGTAAGAAGGCAAAACAATAACATTGGCTTCTTTTACAACTTTTACCATATCGGTTTGAAAACCAATATATTGCACAAAACCTAATTGCTCCCAAGCCCTTACTTGGGTTTCAGGAATACCCGCTTTATTACCCATATCAATCGCTCCTGCTAATATAAATTCAGCTTTATTAGGATATTTCATAGACACAATTTCTGCCGCTTTCACAAATTCAGCTATGCCTTTGTCCGTCAACATTCTGGCGGGCAATGTAAACCGCACCTTATCATTATTTGGTTCTGGGGTATAAGAAAATTCGCTAAGCGATACACCCGATCCTTTTATAATATGACATTGCTTTTTATCCACTACGCCCGATTGTACCACAATACTCAAATCATCTTCGTTTTGAAAAATAAACTTTAAAGAAGGGTTTTTGAAAGCTATTTTGAATAAAAACAATAGAATACGGCGCGTCAAACTCACTTTTTCAGGATTTGCAAACAGAAAACCCATACCAGATAGCGCGTTTGTCACATTTTTTATGTTTAAAAAACGGCACACTATTGAGCCATACGTAACGGGTTTAATGGCAACGTGATGGATGATATCTGGCTTTTCTTTTTTATAATATCGCCAAAAAAGTGCTATTACTTTTAACTCTTGCCATATGTTAGTACCTGAGCGACTTGTAGGCAGCGATATACACCTTAATCCATAACTTTCTATCTCCGCTTTCCTACCTGTATCTATCGTAAATATCGTGACTTCGTAGCCGCGTTTTAATGCCTCTAAGGCGATAGGCAAACGGTGCGATAGGAAAAACCAATCTACATTGACAGCAAGAAAAAATTTTGGCATAAGGTGTTATGCACTTTTAGTGCGTTGCTTTGACCATCGAATATATTTGACAGCACATTTTGAACAAGCTATTTTTAAGCGTTACCAAAAAAACCAACTATTTATACATCCATATTCTAAACTGCAAATGTAGCTTCGCTAAGGCAACTACAAAATAGCCATACTTTTTAGTAACGGTGCTTTGTTCAAATATCTTAATCGCTCTTTTGTAGGCAGAAGGGGTATCGCCACTCAGATTGTCATCATGGATGCGATAAAAAACCAGTTTCTCTTTTATAAAATAGTATCTCGATTGGTGTAGCATTTTTATCATCAAATCATAATCTTCACTGCCTCGAAACTCGGGGGATTCATCAAATTTGTGCATACTATCCGCTCTTACTATCAGCGATGACAGTGTTACGAAATTGCTGAATAACAAATAAAAATCACACGTATGACATAAAAAATCACATATATTCCGTATTTTGTAGTACAGGGTGTTTTTAATAATGAAACCTTCGGCATTTATTCGATTTGACAATGTAAAGCATATGTCAACATTATTGTCGGTGCAACACTTTATTTGTTCCGCTAATTTATTGTTCGTCCACATATCATCATCATCGCAAAAAGCAATATAATCTCCTTTTGCTTTCGTTAGTCCAAAGTTTCTAATCGCAGCCGGCAGCCCCGTTTTTCTGAATTCAAAAAAATGGACTCGCTTATCCGTCAAATATTTTGATACCAATTGCTCCGTCTTTTTATCCTCTCCATCACTTATTATCAATACTTCGTAATGGGTATAGGTTTGTTCTAAAATAGACTCGAGACACTTATTAAGATACGATATTCTTCTATTGGTGGGGACAATTATAGATACAAGAGGTGTGTTATCTTTCATTTTGGGCTGATGCTGCAGCAACATAGTATCAAAAACAGCGGTATTTATTCCGATTTTTTGATTTTTTGATAAAAACTTAGAAATACTCTTTGAAATTTAGGGGGTATGAATTCAAACAAAATTTTTCTCTTAATAGTATGTAGCCAATTCCATTTGTTACTCAATTGTGCTTCTACATGTATGCCTCTGATGTTAACATTAATATTGTATTGCTGTGCTATTGCCAAAACCTCTTTGCGCCACTTGCCTTTTTCTATGGCATTATAATAGGGAATGATGTTATTGTAGGTTGCATAAAAATGATAAAACCCGTCACTTCTCTCCGACCCTTTAAACTCAAATGCCCATGCGTTTTCGTTTTCGTTTTCCATTAGAAGCTGCCTGAGGGTTTCCTTCTTTATAAGTGCATTGCATAAAGACACCCTATACAATGACCCCTCAGTAATTCTACCTATATCTGCATTTATTTTTTCATAAGGGGGCGGCTCAGGTTGCAATCTTAAATAGTCATAATCATTGTCAATACAGAGACTGACATATTTCTCAACTACATGATTGTCAATGGGCGATTTTAGTATAAAATCATCAAAAATTGTTAAAATATACATTGTATCTATCTGTTCTAATGCTTTTTTAACATTACTCGACCAACTTATATCTTCTCCTATTTGCAGACTTTTGACCCGTGCATCTGGATAGTTTATTTGGTTGGTCAGTAAGTAAATTTTATAAGGACAATCAGACCAATATTTAAAAAAATAATCAAACGTTATTTGCCATATATCTGAATAGCCGTCGTATGAAAGTATCAGAATACTTAATTGGTCTTGGTTTTCACTTGAAGACAAATTTTTGTTGTAATCTATCAAATTCTAACTCTTTGGGATATGAAAATACTTTTTGAGCTAATTGGGATTTATAATAATAAAGTCTAAGTCTGGGTATTGACGCTGTTATTCTATCAAAATTGATAAGTTTCGTCTTAATTTTATCTATAATAGTCAAAGTCTTCCATTTCTGGTTTCGACAAGCTCTTGCTTCTGCTAAATATAATGAGTAGCTATCTTTTGACAATTGAATGCTTGATCTTTCCCTAAATCCACCAATTAAGGTTGGAATATAGTACAATTTTTCATAATCAAAAAAGCGCATCCATAAATCAAAATCTCCCGCATAGCGACAATTCGTATTTATTTTTGCCCCTATTTTGTCCCACAATTCTCGGTTCCAAAAAGTAGATTCCTGTTGAATATAACCTTCATTTGTATTATAATAACGGTATTTAGACCATCTTGGCACATCTGTAACATGAATAACAGATCCAAC
>JAYVKQ010000382.1:0-11203 GCA_043768285.1 Saprospiraceae bacterium
TGCCGATAAACGTTTGCACGACCCCGAGTTTGTGAAAATTCACGTAGGCGCATCGGCAAAAGCTACGCATTGGTTGATTGACCAGGGTATAAAAGTAATGGGTACAGACGGTTGGGGTTGGGATATTCCCTTGCACATTCAAGCTGCGGATTATCGGGCAAATCCACGTCCGGGTATCATCTGGCAAGCGCATTACGTAGGCATAGAAAAAGAGTATTGTCAGATTGAGAAATTAGCAAATTTGGAAAAATTGCCACCTTTTGGCTTCAAAGTCGCTTGTTTTCCTGCAAAAATTAAGGGAGCGAGTGCAGGGTGGACGAGGGCGGTGGCGATTATTGAAGATTAAAAAAATTAAAAAATGTCAAAACCTACTACCATACCCACATGGGAATTAAATGAAATGAGTTTTCACCATTTTGGTCTAACTCAGCAAAACCCCGTTTTGGCTTCTTTTCACCACCTTTTTCACATCAATAGAATAGAAGAATATCGAGATAAAATACAATTTCCGCTACCGCCGCACCGCAAACAAGTATATGATTTTTTATTTTTAACGAAAGGCTCAACCCGTCGTAGTAAAGCTTTAAATCCTTATGAAATAGGTGAGAATACGTTCTTTTTTTTACCCGCTAACCAAATTACTAACCACGACTTTATGAGTGCCGATACGGAGGGGTACTATTGTCATTTCAATTTTGAGATATTTACAAAACACTTACCACAACACAATATCACCCGGGATTTTCCATTTTTACAATTTATTGGCACTCCGCTTGTAAAAGTGGATACAGCCGTTTTACCGGCGTTGAAAAATATTTTCCAACGGCTTGAAATGGAGTATCAAAAGGAAAAAGCGACTGATTTTAACATTATTACCGTCTATTTACTCGCCCTTTTCACCGAAATAAATCGTTTTTACACCCCCTCAGTATTGGCACATAAAAACACAGCCTTGATGATTACACAAAACTACAAAGATGCTTTGGCAAGACTAATTTATGAAAAACAAAAAGTGAATGACTATGCTCAAATGTTGGCTGTTTCGCCTAATCATTTGAATAAATGTGTGAAAACGATAACGGGATTGTCTGCACAAGATTTATTAAATGAAATGATTGTGCTTGAAGCAAAGGTTTTGTTGAAACAAACCGATATGAACATCAACGAAATTGCCTATAAACTCACCCAACAGAACCACAGTGATTTTAGCCGCTTTTTTAAATCAAAAACGGGGATTACACCCAAAGAATATAAGCAAGATGCGTGATTTGATTGATTTTGCATATTTATATACCTTTTTTGCTTAACTGATGATATGGCTTAGTAGTAATTTTGTATTGTAGAAAATAAACAAAATTTTCTTTTGTAATAAACGTTTTTCTTACAACTAAACAATGCAATGATTGAAATGAAAAAATTACTACGCATACCGCTTTGCGGTATTAAATCACTCTTTAGCCTATGTCTTATTCTCCTTTCAATAGGCTTATCCGCACAACAAATTTCGGGAACAATTAAAGACACAGAAGGTGCAGTTATTGTTGGTGCTTCTATTTTAGTAAAAGGCACAAGTAACGGTACTGTTACCGATGGCAACGGAGCTTTTACCTTAAACAATGTCGTTAAAGGCTCTACTTTGGTGGTTTCTTTTGTTGGTTTTAAAACACAGGAAATTAATGCCGATGGTTCGATGGCAATTACTTTGGAAGAAGGGGATGCCTTAGAAGAAGTGGTGGTGACGGGTGTTTTTGACCCCCGTACCCGTATGCAAGCCTCGGTTGCTATTTCTACACTCAATTCTGTACAATTGGAGCGTTTAGTACCCAATAGCTCGATTGATTTATTGAAAAATATGCCGGGCGTGTATGTCAATAGCGCAAGAGGCGAAGTTGGTAACTCTATTTATACAAGGGGTTTGAACTATAATGGGGGCTTTTTCTACGTCTCTATGCAAGAAGATGGTTTGCCTGTTATGGGTATTTCGGGCTTGATGCAGCCTGATGGTTTTTTGAGAGCTGATGCAACTATTCATCGTATAGAAGCGGTGCGTGGTGGTACAGCTTCAATTTTAGGACCGAATGCCCCGGGCGGTCTTTTCAATTATGTTTCAAAAAAAGGTGGTCAAACCTTCGCAGGTGAAGTGCGGACGCGCGTTGGTATGGAAGGCAACGGTAAAAACCTTTATTTAAGAGGTGATTTTAATATCGGCGGACCTCTCAGTAAAGACAAGTCTTTGACCTACAATGTAGGGGGTTTTTACAGAAATGCGGATGGTCCGAAAAACCCAGGCTATAAATTAAGTTACGGTGGACAAGTGAAAGCTAACATTATCAAGCAATATAAGTCAGGTTCGATAAAAGTATATGCTAAATTGTTAGATGACAACACTGCACCGTTTGAATTTACGCCAACATCAAGCTACACAAGTCCTAAAACGGCGGGTAGCTTCAACAATACAAGCTCTACTTTGATTAAATCTTTACAATTTACGATTCCAAAATCCTTGACGGGTTTGGATAGAGACATTAGTTATGATACTAAAAAAGTACAATCGTTCAACGAAGTAGCAGCAGGTTTTAGTTGGGAACAACGTTTTGGCGAGGGTTGGACTTTTACAAATAATTTCAGAGTATCGAATAAAGACAATATCACGCAAACAACGGCGGTTGTTTTCCCTTTCCGTGTTGACCAATTGGCATTTTTTGGAGTAAGTGGCAATGTCGGGCGTTTTGGTACGTATGAATTTTATGACCCTACATCTGGTAAAAGCTATGGTACTGTCCAGCATTTACCGCCCACTTCGCCCGGTCCTCCGCGTGTAATTGCGGGTGCGTTGAGCCTTCCAGGTGGTGAAGTTCAAGCTAATTCCGTTTTTTATAACCCAAATCCTTATGGTGAAAACAGCTTGAATGACGTGATAAATCAAGCGACGATTACGAAAAAATTGTCAAATATGACGTTTACTGGTGGTTTGTACATGGTCAATTCAACAGTAGCACGTACTGCGGTTGTCCCTGCGGCGCAAAGTTTTGCCACCATTCAAGACAAACCTCAAACGGTGGCTATTCGCTACACAAGTTTGAGTGGTGTAAAAGGTCAAATAACAAACAACTCTGGTTTGATGAACTTCGGCGGCGGTGGTGTTTATGACAATGATGCAAAAGTGAGACAAACAGCTTTATTTTTGGGGCATAATTGGGATGTGAGTGACAAATTGAATATTGACTGGGGTATTCGTGCCGAAAGTTTTAATATTAACTCGGATTTTACAACGCCTATTCGTGGTGCAGACAGCAAATTAGGCGCGGACGGAGACTCAACAACGTTTTTTGATATCCGTACATTTACAAGAAGCCCAAACAGAAATTTTGAGAAAAGCCTATCTTTCGACGATGTTTTCTCTTATTCTTTGGGTGCAAATTACAAAGTGAGTGATGTTTTTGCCATTTATGGACGCTTTTCGCAAGGGCGCAAAACACCCGATTTGAGCTATTTTATGGATATTTCTAATCAGCAATTGACATCAAATATTTCAATAGAAGCACAGAGTATCCAAATGGCAGAGTTGGGTTTTAAGTTTAAAAATGATAAATTCAATCTTTTTGTAACGCCTTTCTACACCTTGGCGAGCAATGTTCCGAACTTCCAAACTTTCCAAAATATTGATTTGACCTATTATGCACCGCCTCGGGTATATCAAAAAATTCGTACAACAGGTGTGGAATTAGAAGGTAATGTGGCTTTAAACCAAAATTTCAGCATACGGGCAGTGGCGACTTTACAAAACTCGGTTGCCGATTCATTTTCAGTCTTTTTAACCACTACAAATGGACCCGCAGACGATAAATTGCAAACCTATCATGGAGGTAAAAACGATAACGTAGGTACTATGTTGATGATTACGTCAACTTACACAGCGGGTAATTTTGTAGGCTCTCTCAATTTTCAATACATGGGCAAACGTTGGGCAAATGTGGGTAATGCCTTCCAACTTCCAGCTTTCGGAGCTATGGATTTGAATTTGGGTTATACCATTTCAAAACGCATACAACTCAATGCGTCTATCAATAATTTGTTGAATACGTATGGTGTCATGTCATGGGCAGCCCCAGGTGGTTTCCCTACCTCATTGGACACGCAAGGCTTTACAAAAGCAAAGTTAGATTCTGACCCCAATGGGATTTATTCTACTTTGTCCATCATGCCAAGAGCGTATTTTTTGACAGCGACTTACAAGTTTTAAAAGAGTTTTTTCATACATTTATGCGTAGCAATAGAGGCAGCTTTAATTAGCTGTCTCTATTTGTGTTTTGATACCCCTCAGTCATGCTTTCAGCTTGATGGTGCGAAACGCGCCATAAAAAAGAAATCAAGAATCTTATTGGATTTTTATAAATTTTTAGAGTGCCAAAATAGAACTAAGTGACCTTAATCATTTTACAGATTGATATTCCTCATTTGCCCCCCCTCAGTATTTCCCGACTTTTGTGTTATCAAAATTGATTTTTCTAAAAATATAAAATCTACATAACGTGAGAGTTGCGCACAATTTAGATGTTCCAGATATCATCACACGCCATTTTTTAGGGATGTTTTTCGCTATTATTGGTGGCTTTTTAGGGTATTACGTTGCCCCTATTTTCTTCATCATTGCAGCGTTGTCACCAATGGTGATACTGACAGCTATTTGGGGTTGGTGTCCGCTAATAGCTAAGGGTTACGAAATGAACTAAAATTTTGGTCAATTAAGTTTAATTAGTAAGGTGAAGGAGAGTTTTTAAATGTTTGGGTGTTTTTCTCAGGAAGCGGTCAACGCTGACCGCTTCCTTTTTTTAGTGATTTCGATAATCACCCAATCACTAAATCACAAAATCAATTAACAATCATGAAAAAAGTAAAACATATACTCGTTCCAACCGATTTTTCGGTAACTGCCTCTAATGCTTTTAGCTACGCAAAAGTATTAGCAGAAGCTTGTGGGGCAGATATAACCGTATTGCACGTCAGCGAATTTTATTTGCCAGCATCGGAGCTTACTTTCACCCCACTCACTAAATATGAAGATGAAAAAGTAGCAGAAGCGATGGAGAATTTTGTATCAGAAGAAGATAGTGAAAATGCTGTGATGGTGCAAGCTAAGGTAAAAACCAAAGTAGTAAAAGGTGACCCCGTTAGCCGCATTGTTGAGTTTTCGCGCAGTGAGGATGTTGATATAATTGTGATGGGTACTACGGGTTTACAAGATTTTATATCAAAAATTATTGGTAGTATATCTTTAGACATATCCAATGAGGCAGTATGCCCTGTTGTGTTAGTGCCACGCGATGCAAGATGGAAACCGCTTAATAAAATATTGTTCGCAACGACTTATGAAGCAACAGCACCTAAAATAGTGCGCGAAATCGCCGATTTTTCTCAAATTTTTGGCGCAAAAGTGGATTTTGTCCATATTGATGATACGCCGTGGGATGAAGACCACGATACGGATAAGTTATTCGATGAGTTGTTTTCGTCAGGTACACCTGATTTTTCTTTTGAAATTCACAGCATCAAAAAGGCGGACATTGTGCAGGGGTTGCGCAAATATGCGGAACGAAACGGCACAAATCTCATTGCGTTTACCCATAAACACCGCAATTTTTGGCAAAATATCATCCACCACAGTATTACAGAAAATATGTCCATATCAACCGATATTCCGATGATGATTATGCACTTTGATGATAAATGATAGTTATTTCATCCATTTTATCACGCTAAAATAACACCTTAATCATGACAATGGATATAAAACCCGATACGAAAATCATAGAATTCCAAAGTGAATTTATAACGCTTTTCCCTAATTTGAAAATAGAGTTTTTTACACGTCCGCACGAAGAAGGCGGTACATCGTGGTCAAAATATATGCACTTCAAACGTACCAAAACGTTGGGCGAAATCGGTCAAGTGCAAGGCGAAAGTACTCTTGAATTTACGCCACAAATGACAACGGGTGCTTTTGAGCAAGCTCTGTGGCAGAAATATGCTTTAGCGGTGCAGGTATTCCGAAAATCAATGGGAACCTATATCGAAAGTACCAAATCAGATAAGTGGACGCTTGAAGAACAAAATAAAGATGGTTACGAAGCCTCTCATAATATCATGCAAATGGTATATGAACAGCGCACTAATGAAGATTAATATGCAACGTGAAGCAATAAAATTCCTCGAAGGAGCCCAATCGCGGTGGGCAGATTTAAAAATGACACTCCTTGTTCAAACCCCAAAAACGGAGCCAGTTCCCTATCATCATTTTTGATAAAACTCTCTATTGAATATTGACATCGGCTACGCTGCTGTTTTATTCACTAACAACAAATTTCACGCACTGCCTGTACCGGAAGGCACTAAATTGTTAGGTATTGTCACTACTTTTGATTTGTTAGAATATGCGTACAATGGGTATTTAAAACCTGCTATGCAATTATCCACACATGCGCTATAGTAATTATTTTATAGCGACGATAATTTCTCAAGTAATTTTAAGGCGTATTATAGTAACATATAATTGAAATTATACAGCCACGAATTGCACGAATTTTCACTAATCGTTATATCAAGAATTAGTGAAAATTCGTGCAATTAGTGGCTGTATAATTATAGTTATGTTAATTTGTATTACAAATCATTTACTCTCATACTATATCACTGTTGTTTTTCTGATAAATATTTCCAATACCGCAACGGCACATGCTGCACGTGTAACTTCATGTTTTTCCGTTCTACGATATTGGTACTTTTAAAATAAGCTTTCCAAAGGCTTTGATAGGCTTTTTCTTTTTCATGGATTTGGGTAATTTTTTCCAATAGTTCGCCATATAAAAGATGTACTTTTTCTAAATCATAATAGATACCATAGCCCCTTTTCAAGTCCGCAATCAACCATTTTTGGTCGGCATAACGGCTACTGAAGTGTTTGGTAATCAACGGCAGCACATTAAAATCGGGTTCAATTGCCGCATACCAAATCTCATTTTCGGTCAATTGAAAACGCACAAAGGCTTCCATTCGGTGTTTCTCTCGCCCGACCATTTTAGCGACTTTTGACACCCGCAATACTGAGGGGGTACTCAAATCGCTACTTATATCTTCGTTTGATGCAAAAACATAGCGGATATATTCCAACATATTGTCCTCCTCGTTCGTCAATTCGGACAAATAACTGGCATAAAAATGACGACTTGCCTCCTCGCTGATTTTCTTTTTCATGCCTTCCCATACACGGGTTGATTTTTCCATATCCGTTTCCACGACTACCGTCTCTCCCCACAAGCCTAAATCGCCAGATGTCTGTTTGCGGATGCGTGCATCTATTTGTTTTTGATGATACACTTCAAAAACAGCGGTTAAAAGACCTTCAAATGAGCCATCATACAAGAATGTTGTCATTAAGTATAAGAGTATTACTGTTAAAAAGATTGTTCAAATCTATGGCGTTCATATCAGGCACGTCAGTTATGAGAGAACTTTGGAACATAGATAACTGCGGAGTCAATTGCTGGGCATATTTATTATGGGTTTGTTTTAATAAAACAGTGCGTAATTGCCCACTATCCAGCTTCCCTACTGACGGGGTATCCGCCCTTTGAGCGCACACTATAAAATATTTCGCCCGTGATACGATCACGCCAATTTTAAGCAAATGCTCGAAAGTAAGTGCATTAAAACGGCGTGCTTGAATAATCTTTTCTACCGATTTAAACCCAATGCCCGGCACACGCAACAGCATTTCCCTATCCGCTTTGTTGATATCAAGAGGAAAAAGGTGGAGATTCCGCAATGCCCAGCCTATCTTCGGGTCGAGTAGCAAATCCAAGTTTTTGTTTTGGTCATTCAAGATTTCATCTCTTTTGAAACCATAGACCCGCATCAGCCAATCCGTTTGATACAAACGATGCTCGCGCAACATCGGCACAGGAGAACCCAATGTGGGCAAGCGATTGTCTTCACTAATCGGCACATAACCGGAGTAATAAACCCTTTTTAAACTGTAATTTTGATACAATGTATCTGCCGTTTGCATAATATCCAAATCGCTTTCGCCCGTTGCCCCTATCACCATTTGGCTACTCAAACCTGCGGGGGCATAACTCGGAGCAGTCCGAAACACTTTGCGCTCCTCTTTACTCGCAACAATGCCCGTCGAAATTTGCTGCATGGGTGTTGTCATTTCTGACCGTTTTTTATCGGGTGCTAATACTTTTAAACCCTCATCGGTCGGTATTTCAATATTCATACTCAAACGGTCAGCGTACAAACCAGCTTCCTTAATGAGTAATTCACTGGCTCCGGGAATGGTTTTGAGGTGAATATATCCATTGAACTTATGCTCTTGGCGCAGCGTTTTAGCCACCAAAATCAAGCGTTCCATCGTATAATCCGCATTTTTAAAAATACCTGAACTTAAAAACAAGCCTTCAATGTAATTGCGGCGATAAAAGTTGATGGTCAAATCCACCACTTCTTGCACCGTGAAAGCCGCCCGTTTGATGTCGTTGCTCTTGCGAGACACGCAGTAGGCACAATCGAAAATGCAATGATTGGTTAAAAGGATTTTGAGCAACGAAACACATCGCCCATCTTCGGTGTAGCTGTGGCAGATACCAATGCCTGTGGTATCACCCAAGTTTTTCTCCTTGTTGTCGCGTTTACTACCGCTTGACGCACAAGACACATCATATTTAGCAGCATCTGCCAATATGGACAATTTTTCAGATATTCTATCCCAATTCATACACTATAAACACTCATAGAACAGTTTGTGTTTATTTTTAAAACATATTTTGTTTTAAATTTATGTTAAATTTTAATGCCTTAGAAAATGTGGCTCTTAATATAGGTTCATGAAACTTTTAAATGTTTCCCGAACCTACACCGAACTAAGTAAAGCGTAAATAATAAATTTACTGAACAGGAAGTGCCTTCTCTTTTTCTTTTATCGCTTTATTCTCACAAGTTTTACACAATTCGGAAATACCTTTCTTTTCCCACACTTCTTTCACCGTACCATTCGTAACGCCTTCGCGTCCTGAGATGTGTTGGCAATCGGCTGAAAGATGGTATTTGTTGCCACTTGGTGACCAAAAAACATTGTCCGCAACATTGAGGTCTTTAAGAATTTCCGTTTGTGCATTGATTTCCTTCGTATATTTTTCGATGGAAGGTGGATTAAAATCAATGCCCGTAATCCCTGCAAGAAGCATGGCAACTACGGCAATTGACCCTGCAATACCCTTTGTTTTGCCACTCATTTCTTTATTTGTGAAAATCACAATGACCATTGGCAAGAAAGCCAAAACACCGAGAATAGCACCCAATTGATTTTGAATAAAAAACCGTGTCTTATCTTTTTCAGAGGCAGGGTCTAAACGATTGGCTTTTTTCCAAAGCCAAGAGCCTGTGATGGCTAAAATGAGAATGCCCACAATGGCGGCGATAAGCCACATCATTGTATCATCGTGCATTAATTTAAGGATGGCAAATGCCTGCCCTGCCATTGCCACGACCCATGCCAACAGGGCAAAAAGGCGTAATTGTTTCGCTTGCCCTTTGGCTTCAGGACTGGCTTCAAATATTCTTTCGTCTGACATTTTTATAAGATGTTTGTTAATTTAATATCCAAAGATAAAACAAGATTTGACAAAAAGAACAAGTCGATTGTAAAAAAAGCATTTCAGAACCCCGTTGTAAGGGGAAAAGTAAGAAAATTAAGTGGGTGACCCCCTCAGTATTGGGCAATAAAAAAGCCCTGTTTTCTCCGATTTTTGAGGGAACAGGGCTTTTTTTATAGGTGAAAAGTGGTACTATTAGATAGGTAACGCCGTTCAGAGAACGGCAAATACAAAGTATCTAAAGTGCCAACGCTGTAATTTTGGTTAAAATTTTAAACATTTTACTTAAAAAATTATTTTATTTTTACATTTATAGCACCAAATTTATCATGCTGTAATTTACCAAATCCAAATTCTACCTTATCTCCTTCATTTAACTTTTCAAACTTCAAATCTAAAAGACTAAAATCTTTAAATTTCACTTTTCCCTCAAAACCTTCTGCGGCAATATACCCATATTTTGAATTAAGACTATCTGTATGTTTGCTTAATATAGTTCCTAAATAACCATGCTCTTTGATTTCTAAGTTAATAATCTCAAGTTTTTTAGAAAGTTCATTCAAAAAGATTCCTCCAAATTCAGAAGTTCTATTTTGAGGCTGACTTTTTGTCGTATTATTCCGATAACCTTTAATTTTTTTAAGTTTTTTCCTAAATTTGTAACTCTGTCCATCGTTAAAATTATCAATAGCAAACATGCAAATACTTTCAGCAAATTCTTTATTTTGAATACGATAGCAAACGTCGGTCAAGTCATCAATTGCATCAATAATATCTTTCTTTTGTTCCGAAGTATAAAATGGTGAATTAAAACTTACATTTTTAACATAGGAGTTAAACAAAATGTGTCCAAAATTATTGAAAATTCGCTTAAATTCCCTTTCATATTTATTTCTATTATGGTATTCACGTTCAAATTTATCGCTCCAATACTGACTTTCTCTCATCACAATTAAAGAAAGGATATGCCCTTTTTGAGGCTTAGTAAGAATCTGACCTTTTTTTGCATAATAATCCTCTAAAATTTTTATTGCTTTTTCTTTATTGACTGACCAACAATAACTAGCATATCTTTTTAATACTTCAAATTCATCATAAGTATCAAAAAACTCATCAAATAGTTTAACTGCATTTTCCTTTTCGCCTCGTTGGTTGAAATAGAAATCTGCTAAATCTAATAGAGCTTCCGTTTTAATGTTAACTGAAAAATCTTTACCCTGTTTAATTATTTCTCTATATTGTTGTATAGTAGTTTCTGCATTGGATTGGAATCTAAGCCTTTTAACATGACTTAACATAGCTTTATCAGTATCACTTGTTATGTTCGATTTAATTCTATCGTAGTTAGCCTTAGTTCCACCTTTGAAAGAACTATCTCTCCTGTCATACTCTTTTTTCATTATTGCCAGAATATCCTTACTATCTACTTTATATGTTCCATCTTCATCTATATCAATTAATCTAAGTTGAGCTAATTTATTAATTGCCATATTGAATTTTGCTTCATCTTCATCTTTCCTATTTAGTATGAGTTTGATGTGGCTTACTAA
>JAYVKQ010000383.1:0-4596 GCA_043768285.1 Saprospiraceae bacterium
TTCAAAAGTGGCGTAGCCACGACATTTCGGTAGATTGTTGTGCTTACAGCTTTTACAGAGTAGCGTAGCTACGGTATATCAGTCTTATTATTTAATTTCCTAACTCACTTTACTTTTTTAAGTTGAAATTTATGCCTTAACTTGCGCCCCAGTTTTCAAAAAAAATTAAGACGAAAAATATGACAGGCACAAGCTCTTTTCTTACAAACGCAAAAACTAATTTTTTGCAACGCTCAACCATGTTGATATGCTTTTTGATGAATATGTTGGATGGTATGGATGTCATGGTGGTATCTTACGCTGCCCCTGCTATTGGCAAAGAGTGGGCAGTCAGTCCACAATCTATGGGCAGTGTATTTAGTGCAGGATTGTTTGGTATGACTATCGGCACGTTGTTTATTGCACCCCGCGCTGATATTGTCGGACGGCGCACCATTATATTATTCTCTGCATTATTAATGGGTTTGACCGTATTTTCAACCTATTTATCACAATCTGTTGAGCAATTGTTGTTTTTCAGATTTATCAGTGGCTTAGGCATAGGTAGTATGTTAGCAAGTACCGCTACGTTGGCATCAGAATATGCACCCACCAGAACCAAAGACTTTTGGGTCAGCTTTGTGATGAGTGGCTATTCGATTGGTGCGGTTGTATCTGGCTTGGTGGCAGCGCAGGTTATTCCAATGTATGGCTGGCGGGCAATGTTTCAAGTGGCAGGTACAGCGACTTTAATCACACTGCCGTTGATATGGTTTTTTTTAGCGGAATCCTTAGATTTTTTATTGAAAAAACAACCAGAAGGTGCGTTGCAAAAAGCAAACGCGATTTTGAGTAAAATGGATAAAGAAAACTTAACGAGCTTACCCCCCCTTGGTGCCTATGGCTCCATCACGACAGGGCGTGACAGTATTGAGACCATCGAAAAGCCTTCTGTAATGTCTTTACTTACACCAGAACGCAAGTCTTCAACCCTTCAATTGTGGCTTGCCTTATTTATGGCATTTGCTTCTTTATATTTTCTGACAACATGGATACCCAAATTAGCTTCGAGCGCGGGTTTATCTATGGAGTTGGCAATATATGCGGGTACGGTTTTCAATCTCGGCGCATTTATGGGCATCATGACACAAGGGTATTTATCAAGCCAATTCGGATTGCGGCGCACCATATTTGGCTTTTTGGCAGCAACAGCGATATTAATGGCAATTTTTGGCTTTTTCAAAGGGTCTGTGCTTGTGTTAATCTTGTTTGGTTTGATTGGGTTCGGTATTCAAGGCGGTTTTGTGGGTTTATATTCTGTCGCGGCGCGTTTTTATCCGACTGAAATACGCTCAACAGGCGTAGGTTTTGCGATGAGTGCTGGGCGAATTGGGGGTATTGTGGGACCTTTGTTTGGTGGATTATTGATAGGCGCGGGTTTATCAATGACTGCTAATTTTATGATTTTTGCCATACCTACTTTACTGGCTGGTATAGCTACTTTTTTGATAAAATCGAATGAAATACCTTGATAAGTATTAATTTTAAGGTGTAAGGCGCTTCATAGCTGTTCATTACACACATCTTTTAAGTATTAAAAATCCTGAAAGGATTAAATGTGAATAGGAAAAACGGTGAATATTGACGCAAACCCCGAAGAGCCTGTCCCGACCTTCATCGGGGTTATGTAAAATGCTTGTTTGCCATCTCTATTCATATTCAATCCCTTCGGGATTTTTAATCTTGAAAAAGATGGGTATAAATATTGAATTATCGGTTAAAAACAACAACTCGTCAAATGAACATTCAATATGGCAGAATTATACATTTAATCTTAGAATAGCCTATTAGTTTTACACCTTGATAAGTATCCATTGTTCATGCGAATAATGGGTTCAAACCTAATAAATCCGTTAGGATTTGTACGTTTATAGAATAAGTCAACGCATTTCGCCAACGAATCCGTAGGATTCGTACGTAAAAGCGCGTATAACGTGCGAATCCTACGGATTCGTTTTACATTTTCGCATAAATTATCTATAAACATACAAATCCTAACGGATTTATTGAGATTGAACCCATTATTCGCATAAGTAACTATTATTCATTCACTTAAACCTACAGTTCGATGATAAAGCTTATTATTTCTTTCAATGTTTTCTTTTTCAGTATCATAACCTATTTTAATGGTTCAAAACAAGAAAGGATACTTTCGGAAATACCCATGTGCAATACCATGCAAACGGGTACAAATCCTTTAACAGGTACGCCTATTTTTCCTATATTAAAATCTGTAAAAACGACCCCCTCCCTATTTATTGCCGAAGAAGGTAAAGCCTACGCCATGCCTTTACTCACACAAACGCCCAAAGGCGAGGTATTACTATCTTGGATAGAAAAAGATGAGCAAGGTGTAAGTTCATTTTGTTTTTCTCTATCAACGGATAAAGGCAAAACATTTTCAGACAAAAAAGTGATATTTGCGGGCAAAGGTGTTGGCAGTAGTCGTTTGTTTAGGGCTAAACTTTTACCTAAAAAAGATGGTAGTTTGGTGGCTGTTTTCTCAAATCGTGCTGACGCACCTCCAACACCCCCTGCGCAAGCACAAGCACAACAAGGTCAGCCACAGGGACAAGGTCGTGGTGGTCGTGGCGGTAAAGGTGGTGCATCGCAACTTGTCTATACTGTTTCAAAAGATGGCGGCAATACATGGACTAACCTCGTGCCTGTTGATACAGACCCTTCTGCGGGTATGCGCGGCTTTTTTGACGCTATTTTGATGGCAAATGATGAAGTAGCCGTCGCTTATTTGAAGGACGTAAAAGGCAGCACAAAGCACGAAGAACGTGATTTGCGCTTGGCTATTACTAAAAATGGCGTTTTTCAAGCTGAAAAATTATTAGATGCTGTTGTCTGCGATTGTTGTAATATCAATCTATTAGTAGATGGTAGCGGCAAACTCAATGTGATATACAGAGACAATAATGATGATATTCGGGATATGTCCAAAATGGTATCCAGCGACAATGGTGAAACGTTTTTAAAACCCGAAAATGTACACAACGATGGTTGGAAAATAGCGGGTTGTCCGCACAGTGGCGCAATATCAAGTGCCAATGGCAATAGTGCTTTAATCGCTTGGTATTCAGGTGGTGAAAAAGAAACTGGTTTTCGATTAGTGACGCAAGCGGGTAAAAAACTCTTGGTTTTAGACGACCCCTCAGTAAAAAACCCCGCTTTGATGTCTTCGGCAAAAGCGTCAGCCTTCCTTTGGGAGCAAGGCAGTGATAAATCACAATTGGTTTTCAGAACAATAAAGGGTGATAAAATATCTGAAAATATATCTGTTGATGGCTCAATAAATGCGACCAACGCCATAGGTTTAATACTTGATAATCAATTGCTTATAGCGCATGAGGTTAAGCAAGAGAATAAAAAAAATAGTTTGAAAATTAGTACGATAGGGCTATAACAGTAATGCATAAATAGCCACAGATTTTCACTGAAAATCTGTGGCTATTTATATGTGTAAGCACCCCCTCAGTATTTCAGAAGCGAAAAATATAATTTTAAATCTATAAAACTTCATGACAACATGAGCAATACGAATATCAACAACACCATGCGGGTGTATCATCGCTACTTAGGTTTTTTCTTGGCGGGTATTATGGCGGTTTACGCTATTAGTGGTATCGTCTTGATTTTTAGAGAAACACCTTTTTTAAAATCAGATAAAATAGTAGAGACAAAATTGGCTCCTGATATTAAACTTGAAGAACTCGGCAAAGCTATAAGAGTACGCGATTTAAAAGTTGAAAAAGAAGAAAATGGCATCGTCTATTTCAAGCAAGGTACATTCAATAGAACGACAGGGGTAGCCACCGTAACAACCAAAGAATTGCCCATGATTTTGGATAAAATGACCCATATGCATAAAGCCACTACCAAACAGCCCTTGTTTTTTCTCAATATTTTCTTTGGTTTATCGCTCTTGTTTTTTGTCATTTCCTCTTTTTGGATGTTTATGCCGCAAACTGCGATTTTCAAAAAAGGGCTTTATTTCACCATTGGCGGCATTATTTTAACGCTTATTTTGATTTTTATTTGATTCGATACCCCCCCTCAGTATTTTTAATAAAAAAAGCGTCTCGATATAGTCGAAACGCTTTTTTTATTAAAAATATCGGCACAATATCCTTATAAAACCTTATCAATCCACTCATCAATTTCTCTGGCATCTGCATTGAAATTAACACCTATACCTATAATTGTTTTGCCCGAAGTTTGATACTTATGGGCATATTTATTAGTGATGATTTGGTCAAAGGCTTCTTGTGCGGTTTTATTAAATTTAAATTCAAAAATAAAAATATCGGTCAAAGTTTGAACAACAGCGTCCGCACGCCCTTGTGACGAATGGACTTCACTGTTCATAAACATACCCAAATAGCTAAAAATCAAATGAATCAACCCATGATACAAGCCTTCCCGTTGTTTTTCAAAAGTTTCGTTGGGCAAATCCGCTAAAAGAGCATTAAGAATCTTTTTCACTTGGGGCAAATCTTTTGACAAAAAGGCTTGATTGAGGTCTTTTATGGTATGCCCTGTATGCGTCCG
>JAYVKQ010000384.1:0-2643 GCA_043768285.1 Saprospiraceae bacterium
TTCAGCGTTGTGTAACTCACCCACCGTTTCCCCCGAATTTCTTTCGGGGTTATTCATGTTTAATCCCTTCGGGATTTTTAGAGTGCCAAAGTAGAAGTAGATTATAGATTATAGATTATAGATTATAGATTATAGATTATAGTTGATACTATTTCACACTATCAACTATCAACTATCATCTATCAACTATACACTAATTAAAAAATTTCTAAATAAAAACAATATAAAATGAACTTCATCAATCCAAATTACGGTGATTTGCAAGAGTTGGCGCGGGCTTATAAGGATACCTATCGCAACGCCGACCCCTACCCTAATATCTTTTTCAAAAATTTCTTCAATGAAGATATGTTGAACGAAGTATTGGCTGAATTTGAAGACCTTGATAACGGGGATACATTGAAATTCAACTCACCCAATGAAGTAAAATTAGCATCAAAAGGAGAAAATCGCTTCGGTACAAAAGCAAAAGCCTTCGTACATTATCTTAATTCGGAGCCATTTTTACTTTTTTTACAAGAACTAACGAGCATAGATGAAACACTTGTACCCGACCCTTATTTGGAAGGTGGCGGCTTTCATCAAACAAAAGCAGGTGGCTTCTTAAAAATACACGCGGATTTTAACAAGCATCGTTTGACAAAATTAGACCGCCGTCTGAATATCTTGGTGTATCTGAATAAAGATTGGAAAGATGAATATGGTGGACATTTCGAAATGTGGGATAAAGACATGCAGCATTGTGTGAAAAAAGTTGCGCCCGAATTTGCAACAATGGCAATGTTTTCTACCACAGATTTCAGCTATCACGGTCTGCCCAATCCTTTAACGTGTCCGCAAGACCGTTCACGCAAGTCCATTGCATTGTATTATTACTCGAATGGTCGCCCAGCGCACGAAATCAATGAAGGCTTAGAAGATCACAACACGCTTTTCAAAGCCCGCAAAAACGATACAGTTGATGCGCAAATGAAATCGTTTAACGCCATGCAATCCGTGAAAGATATAGTAAAAGATTTGACACCACCCATCATTTTCCGCGTGGCAAAAAAGGTCATGAATGGCTCTGAGCATTAGTTTTTGGTCAAATTATTGATGTTTTAAACCATAAGAAAAATTGACGGGCTAACTTTAAATCGCCCCGTCAATATACTACCCCTCAGTATTTTTACTTAAAATTCAAATAAAAGCGCATCAACGGAATAGCGTTCCGTTGCACATTATCCATTTTCAACTATCCATTAAAAAATATGTTTTACCATAAAAATCCGTTCAAACTCACAGCAAAAGAGCAATTTATAGAAATACTCGGCAACATTATGTTTCTTGCCGTGCTACTCGGCTCATTTCTAAAAATACTCTTCTTTTAGTACATTATCCATTATCAACTATACTCATGCTATCAGGAAATATAACTTCACCGATTGAGCATATCAAAACATGGTTGAGCCATCAGATATTTTCTCAAAAACTCAATAATCCGTTGGGGTATATCCTACTGACCACACTTGGTTTGGCTATGGGTGCGTTGGTCGCGCTTTTGGGTTTCAAAGGCGGTGCGGTGTTAATTGGCATAGTTGTAATATTGCCCGTTGTAGTAGCGAGTATGTTTTACCATCAATTTGGGATAGCGTTTACATTAATAATAGCCTTTTTAGTACAAGTATTGGGAAAATACACCAATGCGCCCATAGGCACATCGCTTGATGGCATGTTGATATTGATGATATTTGGGATATTGGTTGGTCAAATCATTAAAAAAGACTGGTCATTTGCCAAAGACCCCATCAGTACATTAATCTTAATCTGGATTTACTACAATATTTTTCAAGTCCTCAATCCCGCCATGCAATCTAAAATGGCGTGGCTCTATACCGTTCGCAGTTTAGCGATATTAAACCTCTTATATTTTATAGCGTGTTACGCTTTTAGCAATTTCAAAAAAATACAATGGATGCTCAATTTCATGATAGGATTGGCATTTTTTACAGCATTATACGGCATAAAACAAGAAAAAATCGGTTTTTCTGAAACAGAACGCGCGTGGATATATTCCGACCCCGAGCGATTTCAACTATTCTTTCAATGGGGACGGATGCGCATATTCTCTCTATTCAACGATGCTATGACCTTTGGGATAATGATGGCGTATATGGGTGTCTATTGCTTCATATATGCTACCGCGCCTATCAAAAAGCATTGGCGAGCGGCACTCCTTTTTATGAGTGTAGTCATGTTTTGGGCATCCGCCTATTCAGGTACGCGCACTTGCTACGTTCTCATTCCCATTGGTTTTGTTTTCTATGCCGCTATGACGCTTTCAAAACAAGTGATGATTGGGGCAGGTATTTTTATCGTCTTGGGTGCGGGTGTGATGATGAAATCAACATCCAATCCCGTACTTTTCCGTATCCAATCGTCTTTCAAACCCAGCGAAGATGCTTCGGTACAAATCCGCTATTATAACCAAAAACGCATACGCCCATACATCTACAATTACCCTATCGGACACGGGCCTGGCAGCACGGGCTTGTGGGCAAGACGATTCACACCCGAAACATTTTTAGCCAATTTTGCACACGATAGTTATTATGTCCGTTTGGCAGTTGAGGAAGGTTGGATAGGGCTGTTGCTATATATGTC
>JAYVKQ010000385.1:0-3847 GCA_043768285.1 Saprospiraceae bacterium
ATAAAGTCGTCGTATCATCTACACTATCCCGCACATTTTGCTCATAATTCTCGGGTAATAAAGACACTAAAAAGCTCATAAACATGGTTTTTTCTTTCAAAAAGAAAAAGGATATGAAAAGAACGGAGATGATACCGACTATCATATTGGTCGCCGTATAGATGATATTACTGAATATATTGGTGACGCTGAATGGCTTTATCCAAGAACGAAAAGATTTCTCAGCTACGTCTAATACATTCTCATTTGATTTCAATAAGCCAAATCGCTTGCCCCACGAGTTGAGTTGATTGATAGGTTCTTGCAAGGCGGATGTCATTTTATCGGTATTGAGTTCCGATAAGTGATTGGCTTGCTCAACGACTAAGGGTACAAAGACGCTGATAAAGACGAAAATGACGAGAATAAACACCCCGAGCGTGAATATGGCACAAATAGATGTAGGCATACGGCGTTTACCGAAGCGCAACCGTTTTTGAAATTCGCGCATAAGGGGTTGCCCCAATAGCGAAATGACCCATGCAATTAGGACATAAGTGACAATATCGCGGAGATAATAAATAATTGTTCCTACAACAAGGAAAGAAAGGGCGATGGCAATATTTCGGCTGTTGATACTCATATTATGTTGGTAAATGTAAATAATTGATAGTGGTTAAATTATCAGAGTGCTAAAGTAGAGCTAATTACATAGAAAAAGTAATATTACTGTACAAAATCGGATAAAAATACTGAGGGGGTCAATCATTTACAAATTTAGCGTCAATTATTATTGTATCCACACTATTTAAAAGACGTTGTGTTGTTTTGATGCTATAACCTTTGCCCGTTTCATAGATAAGTTGGGTCGTATTATCCGTTGAGAGGGTTTTTTCTTGATTGAGAATAGAAAGATGAGTCGCTTCTGAATTTTGACGGACAATAATATTGCGCGTTTTGAGAATATCCATCAAGGCATAGTATTCTTTCTGAATACTACTGTCAGGCAGAATCGTTTTTTTTTGTAAATACTTATCATGCCAAGCGGGGCGATTAATATCAGCGTTGATAAAAGGCGATAATTCGTCATACCAGTTTTTTACAACAATATTTTCACTTTCTGCTTTACCATTGATAGTCACCGTTTTGTGGACAGTACCTACCTTTATTAGGGTACTATTAATTTCTTTTTCAATAAAAGAAGCGATATTGAAAAAAGGAGCGTTTTCTAAATCTTTTTTTGAAGTTTCACTTTTGAGTGACAAATCAGTATCGCAAGCAACAATACAAGCAAGTAACACAATGACAATTAAGCTATTACGAATTTTCATAAAATATATATTAAAAATTAATGAACAAATAAATTAAAAATAAATAATATTTAAAACATTTATATGTTTGAAGATACAAAAAAACTTTATTAAAAATTTGTTATCTACCACATATAAGTTATTTTTGCTGTTGCAATCACCAATTTAGCTAACTAAAACATACCTGAGCATCATGAAAAAATACGCCACACTGATGTTAGTCACTGTTGTTTTTTTAACAACAACATGCCTAAAAGCGCAAACAAATACAGACACAAAAACTACAGCCAATACAACAAATAATTTTGTTGTTCATATCACTGCATTTAACGAAAAAAGGCCGCTTACCTATTTTTCAAACCTCGATAATGTCCATATTAAAATGGATAATAAAGGTTTGTGGCACTATTTCATTGGGGCATATGCAAGCCTTGAAGAAGCCGACGGTGTCAAAAAGAAATTACTGGAAAAAGGCTATCCGTATGCTTACGTTGTTGATTTATTAAAAATGCGTAAAGAGTGCGCCGCACAATGCGAAAGTGAACCCACGCTCGATTTGCCCGCCGTATCAAAATCTATTCGTTCTTTAACGAATATCATGTTTAATTTTGGCAAATCATCCATTTCGAGCCAAGTTGCACCTTATATGGCATCGTTAGCAACAATTATGAATGAAAACAGTGGCTATAAGGTTGAGCTTAAAGGGCATTGCGATGCTGTTGGGTCTCCAGAGTTCAATCAAGCTTTGTCTGAAAAACGCGCCAATGCTGCCCGTCAGTATCTTGTCAAAAAAGATATTGATATCAACCGTATCCAAGTTACCAGTTACGGATTAGAAATGCCTATTGCTAAAAACGTTAAAAACGGCAAAGACTGCCCCGAAGGTAGAAAATTTAACCGCCGTGTCGAAATTTTTATCATGGACGCAGAAGGCAATGTTTTGAACGGGTTGGTTACGCCTTTTGATATTCCAAACGAGTTGGTTTATGATGGTTCTGTTATCAAATCTGGTGTTGTGCCTGCTATCTCTACCAAAACAACTCTACAAAAGTGATAATTTAATTTTGTATTTTATATCAAAAACCAATATTGGCTTTAATCAAACAACTTTTCTCAAAAAAGTGTTTGATTAAAGCCTTTTTTAAAGGCTAAATATTTATCTTCGCCTTAAAGATTTTTTAATAATCAAACAGCACTATGCGATTAACATTTCCAAATGATTTTCTCTGGGGGACATCCACCGCCGCCGCACAAATCGAAACAGCCTCTGACCACAACTGGAAAGGTGTGCGCTCACGTGACGGACATATATTTGACCGTACTTCAGACCACGAAAAACGCCGTGATGAAGATGTAGAACACATCAGCCGCTTTGGTAAAGTCTATCGCTGTGGTGTTGATTGGGCAAGGCTACAAACTGAACCATTTGGCAAATTCCACCATGAAGTCGTTGTAGAATATCAAGACTTTTTTAAAAAACTACATGATAAAGGCGTACAAGTGATGTTTGTATTACATCATTTTACACACCCCTCGTGGTTCGAGAAAAGAGGCGGGTGGCTTTATGAGGAAAATATAGGCTACTTTTCAGATTTTGTCAAAAAATGTATTCATAATTTTGGACGATATGCCAGTATGTGGAATACATTCAACGAGCCAAATGTATATGCCTACAACGGATTTGTTTCTGGTAATTTTCCGCCGTTCAAAAAAAATTTATTCAAAGCAAATGATGTTTTAAAACACATGGGTATCGCGCACAAAGCCGCATATACCATGCTCAAAGTCTATGATAAAAACAAACCCGTAGGCATATCACTCAATACAGCCTACATGGAAAGCAATGGACTTCTGGGTATGCCCGTCGCTTATTTTGCAGATTGGTGGTTCAATCGCCGGGCTGCTGCCCATTTCGAAATGGTTGATTTTTGGGGATTGAGTTATTATGCACACATACTTTTTAATCCGATGCCCATTTCGGAAGTACATAGCCCTGGCAAATTAGCCAAAATGGGTATCCCACACGATAAAATGTGGGCGTATAAACCCGAAGGACTACTACACCATCTCAGATATTTTCATAAAAAATACGGTAAAAAAATAATTATTACTGAAAATGGTATTTGCACCGACGACAATCAAAAACGCATTAAAGCCATCAAAGATTATATGCAGATTGTACACGCCGCTATCCGCGAAGGTATCTACGTACAAGGTTATATACATTGGAGTATTTACGATAATTTTGAATGGGATTTAGGTCCTACCTACCAGTTTGGTTTGATGCGTATTGACCCCATCACTAAGGATAGACTGGATACCGAAGCCGCCCGTTTTTATGAAAAAATGACTAAGGAAAATTGTATTAATATATGATAAGTAGATGTACGATAATAGATGTACGATGTACGACTTGTAATATATTCATTATCAGTGTACTATGAAAAATAAAATTGTCGATTATTTCAGCAATTTCCGCTTTGGCTTTTTTTGTCATTCTGAACGAAGTGAAAGAATCTGAATTTTGATGAAAACAAGCGGAATTCACTATAAATTGC
>JAYVKQ010000386.1:0-11259 GCA_043768285.1 Saprospiraceae bacterium
GTTTAGGAAACTGATTTTGAATGACCTTTAGATATTTTTTTGCAAAAAAATATCTAAAGGTCATTCAAAATCAGTTTCCTAAACCGCATTTTCCCCATTCCTCAGTATTTTATCCTTCTCACACCACTTTTCATCAAACGCTCAACCGATTGTATAACCAAATTGGGAGGGAGTTGTCGCCAATTTACGCCATTGAAATCATGCCCAAAAGACACATAATTATCCAAGCGCAAATCGTGTAACTCATTGACTACGTGGTCATAAGCATTAATCATCGCAATCCAACCACCATTAAAACTGTCTTGATTTTCCTCAGCCCATTCTGCATAATATTCATCATCGGAAGTATGAAAGTTCAAGACATTTTCGACTATCAACACGTATTTTGATATACCTTCATCCAAAAGTTTTTCAATCACATTGCGTTTGAGATGCATAATGTCGTTGCCAATCGCATCATTCCATTCGCCAATAAATTCTAATATTGCCGTCCCATTATCGTAATCGGCGTACAATATTTTCACATATAAGGTTTCAGAACCAAAGAAATCCCAACGCGGATGCAAGTAGTAATTATACACCGTATTTTCAGTCGTAAAGTCATTATACGCTTTGCCAAAGAACGGTGAATGGTCATCTTCTTCGGAAATATAGTGGCTTTCGCGCCATAATGAAAACGGTTCAATATCTACCATAAAATATTAATTATCAATCACTTATATTTTTTAATTCCTTGAATATAGATTTAAGAAACGTAAAAGTTGGGCTATTGCTTTCAGAAAGTTCATTCAACAACCTTTTGAAGGAAACATTGGTCTCAATTTTTTCATTTTTAGTAATTTCTTTAAAATCAAGCAAATTATCGGGCAAATCAAAATCTATCAAATTCAACCTCTAAAGTCTTTATCGCATTTTCCATTATATTACTTTTGATGTTGAAAACTACGACAAATATACGGACATTAAGTTTTTATTTTTGCAATAAAATTGGTGAAACATTTAAACTCGTGGACACCTACTAAAATACTGAGGGGGGTAGCCGTTGGTATTTCAAAATAATTTCTCTACATTTGTAAGTACAAAACTATATTTCAATGACTATATTAAAGGAAAATAAAATAACTGTAAAAGAATTTTTCGAGATGGAACTCGAAGAAGGCTACTATTACGAACTCCTAAACGGTCATATTGTGAAAAAACAAGCACCATCCCCTGTACATCAAAAAGCTGTTTCCAACATAAACTGGCTTATCAATACATTTATTAAAGAAAGACAGTTAGGCGATTGCTACGTGTCTCACATTGATGTTTTTTTTGATGACCACAACAACACTCAACCAGATATTCTTTTTATCAAAAAAGACCGCCTTTTTATCGTAACCCAACATGGTATTGAAGGGCATCCCGATTTGATTGTGGAAATATTATCACCTTCCACTTTCCGAATAGATAGAAACGAAAAAAAAGATTTATACTGCGCTTTTGGTGTATCCGAATATTGGATAGTTGACCCCAAAAACCAAGCTGTTGAGGTCTATTCTTTAGAAAATAATACATATACCATCTCTTCTTTTGCCATAGAAAATGGTGAAATTACTTCTAAAATTATTGAGGGTTTGGTGATTGATGTGGCGGCTGTTTTTGGGTGAAATACAGAGGGGTAGCTACTTAATTTCTCAGCTCGTTTTTTCAAAAAAAATTGAACATTTGCAGGGAAAAGGCAAAAACGTTGGCATAATTCTAATATTTCCTTTATTTTTGTAAAAAAATAGAAATAAATGACGCAATTAATTATAAATGTGAAGCAAAATAGCGATTTGGAAGAAGTCCTTTCCGTTTTAAATCGCCTAAAATTATCTTTCACAAAAAGAGAAGATAGCCTCATTATGCCTACCCATAAGAGTATAACAACTGAGGGATATTTGCCTATGGAGACAATAAAAAAACTATATCCAAATGAATGGGTTTTGGTAGCTTCGCCACAAAAAGAAGGTACTAAAATTATAGGTGGTATTGTGCTCGTACACAATGCTGACAAGCGTCTTATGGCTTTACAAGGACGCGATTTAATCAAAAATTACCCTTCTGCCACTCATTTTTATACTGGCGAAATGCCACAGTATGCAAAAATTGGTATTATTAAAAAAGTAAATCCATGAGAAAACACACTTTTGAACGAACAACCGACGAAGACTTAATAATTTTAACAGCTTGGGCAAACGACTATGAAATTAAAATAGCCATTGATACAGCCGCCACACACTCCGTTATAGATTTCAATATACTTTTAATACTTGGTTATTCAACACAAGATGCTACGGGTTCGATATTAGTCGAAACCTCAAATGGGATTATGCCCGTTCAAAAATACCGACTTAACAAATTCAGTGCATTAGATAAAGAATTATTCAACTTTGAACTTATCAGTTACGATTTTTTAGAAAAAGGCATTCTTAGCCCTTATGATGGTGTTTTAGGTCTTGACTTTTTCGAGCAAACTATCCTTACAATAGATTTTATTCATCAATCTGTGTGGATTACGCAATGATATCAAGGAAATACTGAGGGGGTACTACTTAATTTCTCCTTTCGCCACATCTTGCAAAATCTCCATAATCTTCCGCGCACCATTCAACGTTTTTACACCATCGCGCATGAAAATCAAATTTTTAGGCGTTTGTTTTATCATCATTTGGCGGCTTTCGCCGTGCTTCGTCACGAAACTAAATACGCGCTTAAACGTTGGCGTTTCGTAGAATTGCGATTGTGGATTCATTACGAAAAAGCCTTGTAACTTATTGTTTTTCAAGACAATACGCTCAAAACTTAACTCCTTTGCGACCCACCGAAGACGCAAGCCATCAAACAACTCTTCGACCTGTGGCGGTATTTTGCCAAAGCGGTCTTGCATCATATCCGAAAACTGGAGAATGCCTTGCTCGTTTTCAATATCATCTAATTGCGTATAGAGCGACAAGCGTTCTTGGATATTCGAGACATACTCATCGGGTATGTGCATTTCAATATCGGTATCAATATTGGTTTCCATCACAAACGCGCCTTTTTTCTCCAAATCCTCTTTGAAAAGGTCTCTGAAATCGGTTTGTTTGAGTTCCATAATAGCTTCTTCCAATATTTTTTGATAGGTCTCGTAACCTACATCGGCAATAAAACCCGACTGTTCGCCGCCGAGCATATTACCCGCGCCGCGTATATCCAAATCCTTCATGGCTATATTAAATCCATCGCCCAAATCCGAAAATTCTTCCAAAGTTTGCAGCCTTTTACGCGAATCGGCGGGCAAAACACTGAGGGGGGGGCAGAATAGATAACAAAATGCCTTTTTATTCGAGCGACCTACACGACCCCGCAATTGGTGCAAATCCGATAAGCCAAAATGGTGCGCATTGTTGATTATCATGGTGTTCGCATTGGCAATATCTAAACCCGTTTCGATGATATTGGTACACACCAACACATCATATTTTCTATCAATAAATGCCACCAACGTCTCCTCCAAGTTTTCGGGCGGCATCTGTCCGTGTGCCATCGCAATATCCAAATCGGGACATAATTTTTTTAATAACCCGACCATATCCGCCAAGCCTGCCACGCGGTTGTGGACAAAAAACACTTGTCCACCGCGATGCACTTCGGCGTATATCGATTCCTTGATAATATCGTTGCTGAACATCCGCACTTCTGTATGTATCGGCTGACGATTGGGCGGCGGGGTGCGAATGATGGACAAATCCCGCGCTGCCATAAGTGAAAACTGCAAGGTACGTGGAATGGGCGTTGCGGTCAAAGTAAGGGTATCCACATTCACTTTAAATTTGCGAAGTTTCTCCTTTGCAGCTACGCCAAACTTTTGTTCTTCATCTATAATTAATAAACCTAAGTCCTTGAATTCCAAGTCTTTACTCAATAGGGCGTGCGTGCCAATCAATATATCCACCTTGCCAATTTTGGTGTTTTCCATCACTTCTTTTTTCTCTTTGGCACTGCGAAAACGGTTGAGATAATCTACGGTGACGGCAAATTCGCCTAATCTATCATTGAACGTTTTGTAGTGTTGTAGGGCTAAAATCGTGGTTGGCACCAATATCGCCACTTGCTTACCCGCCGTCACTGCCTTGAATGCTGCGCGGATAGCGACTTCCGTTTTGCCAAAACCAACGTCTCCACATATCAATCTATCCATTGGATACTCTTTTTCCATATCCTCTTTGACTTCAATAGTGGCTTTCGATTGGTCGGGCGTATCCTCGTACATAAACGTGGCTTCCAATTCGTTTTGCAAATAGCCATCTATTGGGAACGCAAAACCTCTACTCGCTTTTCGGGCGGCGTAGAGCTTTATCAACTCGGCAGCAATATCCTTAATTTGCTTTTTGGTGGCGCGTTTGAGGTTGTTCCAAGCGTCTGTACCCAAGCGATTGAGTTTGGGCGGCGTGCCGTCTTTACCTACAAATCGAGCGACTTTATGCAACGAATTGATAGAAACATATAGCAAATCGTTGTTAGAATATACTAAACGCAAGGCTTCTTGCACCTGTCCGTTGATGGTGATTTTTTCAAGACCTGAGAATTTACCTACGCCGTGGTCAATATGCGTCACGTAGTCCCCGGGTTGCAATTCCTTTAAAATGCGGGTATTCAAGGCTTGATTTTTATCGTAGCCTTTACGCAAACGGTAGCTGTGGTAGCGTTCAAAAATCTGATGGTCGGTATAACAAGCAACGTTCAAATCGGTGTCAATAAAGCCTTGGTGCAAGGCTTGATAGACGGGTTCGACCTTCACCTTAGCGTTCAAATCTTGAAATATCGAAAACAAACGTTGCATCTGTTTGTCATTATCCGTAAACAGATAGTTTTTCAAGCGATTGCTCTCGTTTTCATGCAAGTTTTTAATTAATAACTCAAAATTTTTATTAAAACTCGGTTGTGGGCGCGAGTTAAATTCAATACTATCTGTAAAATTGATACTCTGATTGACCCCCTCCCTATTTTTAGCGGAAATATACTTGGTGCGCTTCATCACCACAAGGCTCATCGCATCCACATCGTCAATCACTTCGTATGGGCGAATAAAGGCGCGGTCATTGAATATTTCTTTCAGTTCTTCATCGCTTTCAAAGCGCAAGCCTTCCGCAAATTTTTCTGCTTTCTCAAAGCATATCTGCAATTTGTCCAATAGGATTTCAGGGTCGCGCATCCATATAGTTGTATTGGTATTCAATACTTTAAATATAGATACTTTTTGACTTTGTGTAAAACGGGTATTGATATTCGGGACAATACTGACCTTCGCTATGCGCTGTTGCGAAAGCTGGGTATTGGGGTCAAACGTGCGGATACTCTCCACTTCTACGTCAAATAATTCGATTCGATACGGCAATTCATTACCATAAGAATAGACATCCACAATTCCCCCGCGCAAGGAAAATTGCCCTGGTTGATAGACAAAATCAACGTGCAAAAAGCCATAATCCACGAGCAAAGCCATCATAAAATCCACGTCTAAGGCTTCTCCGACCTTAATATCAATGCGCTGGGCATCCAAATACTGAGGGGCTACCACTTTTTCAAAAAGTGCCTCGGGATAAGTGACAACTATATCGCCTGTGGTCGTGGATTGCGTGATTTTATTGATACATTCCGTCCGTTGCAGCACATTATCGGGCTTCAAATCCTCAAATTTTGTTGGATATTTGAAGCTATCGGGAAAGAAATGGACAGTGCGATGGGGCAGCAAATTTTGCAAATCGTTGTGCATATACGCCGCATCTTCTTTATCAATAGCGACGACCATATGAGACGTGGGTGACTGCAAATAAGTTCCCGCAAGGGCAAAGGATTCCTGTGCGCCCGTCAATCCTACGAGTTGTAAGCGTGCGGGCGTGTCGGCGGCGTTTTCGAGGGTCTTGACGATTTGCTTCACCCGCGAAGAGTCGCGGTAAAGCGCGAGTAATTGGTTAAGCGTATCCAATTTGTAAGGTTTTGTCGGTGTAATTTTGAAACGAGGGACGAAGATAGGGAATTATTGGAAAATACTGAGGGGGTAGGACATAATAATGACGGGGTGACTTCAAGTCACCCCGTCTTTAAAAATCTTTATTTTAATCCTCTTTTTTCTTTTTCTTCTTAAATAATGTATTCAGCAAACCATCTGTTCCTGGATTTTCAAACTTGAATTTGATGGGTAAGGTATAGGCAACTCTTATGGGTTCTCCTTCAATCAGCCCAGGCTTCCACTTAGGCATAGACTTGACAACCCGTACACTTTCTGCATCTAACTCTTTTGAAACACCTCTTTTTACAGACACCATATCAAGGCTACCATCTATATCCACAACAAAGCCAACGAAAACTGTCCCTTCTACACCATTTTCTCTTGCTTTTCTGGGGTATTCGATGTTCATAGAAAGATACTTAAACATATTAGCTGAACCTCCATTAAATTCTGGATTGACCTGATAAGGAAAATAAGGTATTTTATTGCCTTGTTTATCCATACATTCACTTTTAATTAAACTATCATTTTCATACGTTTCTATACGTATAGGCTTACCATTATCGTAATATGACATCAGAGATCCATGCCAATCACCATTTTTTACAGTAGCTTTGGTTTTTAGTTGCCCATTATCATGATAATTGATATAATCGCCATAAATAACGTTGTACTCTTTTTTAGAACCCATATTACGTACTCGATAATCAATTTTACTCCTTATTTGCATAGAAATATTATATGTTGTAACAGTTAAAAAACTGTCTTTTTGTACTTGAATACTGATTAATTCGGCATTTTGTTTTGATACCTTAATATATTTTTTATCGTAGAAAATGGTATCAATTTTAGACTGAGCATTAATTGACGACACATAAAGAAGCATTGAGTAAATTAGAAAGATTTTTTTCATAAAAAATTCTTGATTGACATTAAAATGAGTAGCAAAGATAGGGAATTATTGAAAAATACTGAGGGGGTAAAATATTAGACATCAGGGTTTTCTTATATTAGGCATCATTTTTACCTTTGTTATCTTCTTTGTTTAAAATATTTATATTAAAAAATAATTTAATTTCTATTTACATCTTCAAACAAGTAAAATGAAAAAAATACTTATCTTCATGGCTTTGATTATCAATGCTTTATGCTTAACAGCGCAAACCGATTCTTTTCCAAACAATCTCAATTTTCTCACTTATTGGGTCAAAGGTGATTCCGTCAAATATGATGTTAAAAAAGGGAAATATAAGTATGTGGGCGCAAGTGACGAGCCAAAAGACAGTACAATTAGGAGTTTTCAATACCTTTTTGTTGTAAAAGATTCGACTGCCGAGGGTTATTTAATAGAAGTATCGCTCATACCTGACCTCAAAAATCCCAATAAACTTTTAGATGGTTTTATAGAGAATTTAGACATGAAGGATATAAGTAAATTGGTCAAATATAATGATTTTAAAATTCGATATAATATTGACCCCAATGGTAAGTTTTTAAACTTTGATAATATTGATGAAATCGTCAAGTTTCATGAAGATATTTGGGACATCTATATTGCCAAAGGCATTAAGGATAATAATCCAGATATGAAAAAGATGCTACAAAACTTAAAGAAAACAATGACTACACCAGAGTCTATCCAAAATAAGATGCTCCAAGAATTTCCTCAATTGCATCAATATTATGGCGCAAACTTCCAAGTAGATACACTTTATGAATACGAAGATGAGTTGCCAAACTTATTTGAACCAAATGGTAAGATGATACCAACTAAAAATAATTTTATAATTAATTGGACAAGTAGCCCCGAAATTGCAGAATTGGAAGCCGAGAGCGAATTGGATTCTGGGGCAGTCAAAAATTTAGTGACACAATTCTTAGAAAAAACACTTCAAAATGGTATGACTAAGGATAGTGACAAGGTGAAAAAAGAAATTCTAAAATTATCAATGACAGTAAATGATTACCAATATTATCGCTTTCATGTACCAAGTGGTTGGATATATGAATTTGTACGCACACGTCGCACGAAAGCCGATGATACGCTTAATGTCGAATTTTTTGAAATGAATATGGTGTTGGATGATGAGTAATCCGTCCAGTGAGGAAAAGGTTTAGGAAACTTAAGTCATCCTGAATTTTGTAACAAATAACTAACCACGCCTCTTTAGGGCGTGGGCATAAGATTAAAGCATTATTTTGGCTTTAGCCGCTCACTTTTCATTAATAAAATGAGCGACTAAAGTCTTAGAAATGGTCAAATATCGAATCCACGCCCTAAAGGAACGTGGTTAGTTATTTGTTACAAAATTTGGGGTTACTTAAGTTTCCTAAACCACTTCTTTGATAGTAATAAGCTATCATTTCTTTGTTACTCAATTTTAATGCATAGTTGCATAAAATGTTAAGCTCTCCTTTATTAATTCACTATCTGCAGTACAATTCACCTCCACACTCCCAATCTTAGGCAATAAACTAAAATTAATAGCCGCATTTTCATTTTTCTTGTCCTGTTGCATCAACGCTATAAGATGCTCAAAATCAAATTGTTGAATATTATAAAAAGGATAATGTTTTTTAAAAAACTGTGTGATGGCTTCTAAATCGGCATCGGGCAACCCCCTCAGTATTTTGCTCAAATATGCCTCGCAAATCATACCTATCGCTATCGCTTCGCCGTGCGTGAGTGGATTATCGGTATTCAAAGCGGCACTTTCAATGGCGTGACCTATCGTATGCCCGAAGTTTAATGCCTTGCGTATGCCTTTTTCAAATGGGTCAATTTTGACAATTTTTCTTTTTATTTTTAAAGAAGGCACGAGGTGAGTTGCCCAATCCACATGTTGTAAATCATTGATAACCAATAGTGATTTCCAAATTTTAGCATCGGCAATCAAAGCGTGTTTGATAATTTCGGCAAAGCCACTGCGTATTTCGCGGGGCGAAACGGTTTTTAGAAAATCGGGCGAAATGAATACCGCTTTCGGGTTGCCAAATACACCAATTGAGTTTTTTATAGTATAAAAATCAATACCCAATTTGCCACCAATGCTCGAATCCACCTGCGAGAGTAGGGTAGTGGGCATTTGCACAAAATCAATTCCGCGCTTATAGGTAGCTGCACAGAAGCCGCCCATATCGCCAATCACCCCACCGCCTAAATTGACCAACAGGGATTTCCTATCGGCATCAATTTTAAAAAGGGATTGCCAAATATGCTGGCAGGTATCCAAATTTTTATTCAATTCGCCTGATTTGATGCAAATTTTATGAATATTGTATGGGAATTGTTCCATATAAGGCATCAAACAAGCCCCCTCAGTATTTTCATCTACCAGAACGACAATTTTAGAATATTTTTTTTCTGCCAAGAAAGTTTGAAAGGATTGCCATATATCGCCTACGTGGATGGCATAATCAGAAAGCTGTAATGTCTGCATATTTAATTAGAAATTTTGGGCAAAGATAACAGACAAAGTGCTAATTTTGGGTTTTTATAAATAGAATGAACAGCCCCCTCAGTATTTTTCCTTTAAAATGGTCTCGTTGCTTTCACAAACGCCTTCTGATAATAGGGTGTATAAAAATTATTCTCGTTCACCCCGGAATTGGACGCATGAACAAATATCATTTCCTTATCCGATTTGTGGGAAACGACTATCCCAACGTGCGAAATTTTACCCGTATTCATGGTATTAAAAAACAGTAAATCGCCTTTTCGGGCTTGCTTTAGCGAAATATCTTTTCCTAATTTGGCAATATCATAGGAGGCTCTTGGTATTTTCAAACCTGCCGCATTGTAGGCTAAAGTCATCAAGCCAGAGCAATCAATGCCCTTTTGGGTTGTGCCGCCAAACTGATAGGGCGTTCCCAAAAACAGTCTTGCCGTTGTCACCACTTTATGGATAACGTCGGGTGTATAGGCTTTGCTATATGTCTCGTTTTTTATAGGAGTCGGATTACCTTTAGTTGTAGATTTGAATAATCCGCAGCTATTCATAAATGGAATAAGCAAAAGCAAAGCAAATATAAGCGTTGTTTTTCTTGATGACATCGTGGCTGTTTTAGGTTCGGAAACTAATTTTAACACATATATGTTACCTTAACGTTATTAATAGGCTCATAAGTATTATTTTTAATTTTCATATACGATATTTCAAATTGTATATCAACACAAATAGCACTACTATTGACTCGAACAACACCTATTAGTATATGTAAATTGGAGAAATTCGTGTAAATTCATGTAAATTCGTGTAAATATTAGTGCTATTCGTGTATAAAACCTACAAGTGAAATGGATTTCAAACTAAGACCGTGGCGCACCGATGATATTGAGGATTTGATGCAATGCGCCAACAACGCCCATATCGCGAAAAATTTGACCAACCGCTTTCCACACCCCTACACCCGTGAGAGTGGCGAGGGCTTTATCAAAATGGCGATACACGAAACGAGTGCTTGCATATTCTGTATCGAAATAGCGGGTAAAGCATCAGGAGGGGTAGGGCTACACTTTCAAGGCGATATATTTTGTAAAAATGCCGAGTTGGGCTATTGGCTTGCAGAACCGTTTTGGGGGCAAGGCATTATCACAAAAGCTATTGGGCAAATTGTCGAGCATGGTTTTGCACACTATGATATTACCCGCATATTCGCCCGTCCTTTCGGGACGAATATCGCCTCGCAGCGCGCACTCGAAAAAGCGGGATTTGCCTTTGAAGCGCGTTTTGAAAAAACACTTTTTAAAAATGGGGTGTTTGAAGATGAGGTCGTTTATGCGATTAGGAAGGAGTAGGCGGTAGGCAGTAAACAGTAGGCAGTAGGCAGTAGGCAAAAAAGCATTTGTGCATTGGTTTACATTTGCGCAGGGCGATTGAAATCGCCCCCTATTGATGGGTTTTCGCGGTCAATATCAATAGCGGGCGATTTTAATCGCCCTTTCGATGCCACCATAATGTCTATATTCAGTCTTGCACTGTCTGCTGTATTCCGAATACCCCCTCAGTATTTTTAGTTAAAATTCAATTCCATTGCCACCAAAAAACCCTAAATAAGCATCTAATACAAAAAAAACGCATTTCATGAAAAACATCTTATGTATCCTAATTGCCTTGATAGCCCTATCAAGTTGCGGCAGTGTCAAGCATGACCGCTATGTTGCGCCCCGGGAAAACATCACCGAATCCCTTTTTTCGGATAAAGACCGTACTTTGACGGAAGAAAATATCCAAAAACTATTG
>JAYVKQ010000387.1:0-4160 GCA_043768285.1 Saprospiraceae bacterium
GTTAAAAATCAATAGGGGGCGATTTCAATCGCCCTGCCAAATGTTCCTATAATGACGATAACCCCAACTTTGTAACTTCGTAACTTCGTAACCTTGTAACTTCGTAACTTCGTAACCTTGTAACTTCGTAACCTTGTAACTTCGTAACCTTGTAACTTCGTAACCTTGTAACCTTGTAATTATTTTTTAGGTGTTACCAATCCCATCAATAAAACCTCCGTTTCCGCAGGAAAAGTATTGCCCAACACCGTAACCCGTTTTGCCTGTTCGTTCTGTTTGTTTTCAGTATTAAAAGCAACGTCAATTTTATCGGTTGCGCCCGCTGGGATAGGGTTTTTATTCCAAGTGGGCACAGTGCAGCCACACGTTGTCCGTACATCAGATATGATTAAGGGCATTTTACCCGTATTTTTAAAGGTAAAAGTATGTTTTACGATAGTCCCCTCTGCCACTTCATCGAAACTATATACGGGGTCGTCGAATACGATTTTGGCAACGTTTACGGTATCCAAAGGCTTATCAGCACTGATAGGCATCCGCACGATGTCGGCATTGCTCGTTTTGCCGTCCAACTTTACCTCGGTCAAGCCATTGTCGCGTGTATCGGTTTTGTTATTATTGCAGCTAAAAAGAAGAAATACGCAGAAAAAAGATAGTAGTCTCATTTGTAAAATGCTGTTGCATAAAGCGTTATCTAAAAAAAGGTGTATTTTATGCAAAGGTAAACGTAGTTGTGAGACTATATAGTTTATGGGGGAAAGTTTTTTTTGAGAAGCCTATCAAGGTAGTAAATTCAAAATTCAATTTTGAATTTACTACCTTAATCGTATATCGTTTTATGAAATTCTTGAATTTTGTATAAATTTGCATACAAAAGATGATATAGTATTTTAAAAAATTTAAATTATTGGTAACTAATCTTTTTCTATGAAAAATCTAATGTACTTTTTGATATTGTTAAGTTGCTCGTTAATAATTATAAATGCAACTGCACCCATTCGAGTAGAAGTACCTACTTCTCATAGTGATAAAAACAGGGCGTTATATAAAGGCATTGCGAATAGTAAAGGTACTATCGTTTGGCGAGATAGTACCCCCCTCAGTCGTGAAGCCAAATTTAAGCAAATTAAGTTTGGTGAATCTTTATTTAACTCGCATTGTGCAAATTGTCATAGCAAAAACTTAATGGATAAATTGACAGGTCCCGCTTTGTGGGGTATGCATAAAAAAACTTCATATAGTTGGTTTAAATATTTTACACTAAATTCGCAAGCTATGATTGCTGCTATAGATAAAAGAGCTATAGCTAACTGGAATGAATATAAGCCTACTATGATGCCGAATTACCCTGTTGTCGATTCGATTATAGATATAGATAAAGATATATCTGCTATCTGGGCATGGATAGCAGATAAATCAGACAAAATTCCATCGCCTGTTTCTGCATTAAGTCAAAAAGATAAAATAGCTCCTTATGAGTTAGATAGTATTTTTTTTAGGAAAGCTCAAAATGATTATGCAGCGTTGTTGGCATCTTCTTCCAGAATTGATCAATTTAGTGACGATGATTTTAGTACAGATACTATATTCAATCAACAATTAAAAATGCTTGACAGTATTAGCACATATATTGGCAAAATCAAGAATTGGAACTGGTACAATAATGATGAGTTGAAAAATAGTAACTTTAATAATGTTGAGTTTAATATTTCTTTGACGAGCTTAGAGGTAGATTTTAATAATTCTACTTCTACTTTTAACACATATATTGTTTTTGAGGAAGGTAAATCGCTCATATCTGTCTGTATTAGTGACACTTTTACTTTGGTTTTGGATTGTGAAACTTTGGCAATCAAAACAAAACTACCTATTGGTCAAAAAGCCTATATTTTATCCTTCGGTTTTATCAATGATAAGTTTTACGCCGCCAAAAAGAATTTTGTCATTTCAGAAAAAAATATCTTTGAGATAAGTTATAAACCATCATCAGAAGCCGAAATAAAAACAATAATAGATAGGCTAAGGTGAGCAAATTTTCGCCTGAAATAAATGTGCTTGACTATCTTTACATTTTTAACCAACGGGCTTATTTTCATGCGCTTTTTAGGACTATTACTCATCATAACGACTATCTGTGTAGGCATTTATTTTTACCTACCCAACAACGACAATTGGGATACACTCACCATAAATGGCAAAAGTTGTGGTAGGGAAGGGACTTCTCAAAACAGCGAAAATAAAGCGCAAAGCCGCTTGAAAAATCGTTGGCAGATGCCCCAAAAAAATGATTTTGACCCTCAGTTTACGTGGGAAAACCTATTCGCTGATACTTTCGAAAACCCTAAAAAATACCAGCAAGTACGGGCAGGTCGGCTGCGCGGTTATGTGGCATATATCAGCAAATCGAATAAAGAATCCTGCAATTGCAACTACCGTGAACCCGAATTTCACGATTATCATATCAATATGGTCATAGATGCTGCCGACTATAAAGATAAAACCCAGCATATTGTTGTCGAAATAACGCCCCGATTGCGCGAAATAATGAAAGCCAAAGGCATTGATTGGAGCCTCGAGGGGCTTAAAAAAATACGACACAAAGAGATAGAAGTAGAAGGCTGGCTTTTTTACGATTGGGATCATGGCGACAAAGCCTATCTCCGCACAGGAGATGCCGTAAATAGCTGGCGCGCAACGTGTTGGGAAATCCATCCAGTAACATCTTTGAAAATTTTGGAATAAAATGTATGTTTTTGTGCTAATGTTTTTGAATTTATGGTATTAAGTATTTAGAAATGCGACTTATGCCCTAAACCCAATAAATCCGTTAGGATTTGTACATTTATAGACAATATATGATATGTGGAAATATAAAACGAATCCGTAGGATTCGCACGTAAAACATGTAGGACGTGCGAATCCTACGGATTCATTGGCGAAATCGCATTGATTTATTCTATAAACTTACAAATCCTAACGGATTTATTGGGTTTGAACTTATTATTCGCATCATTTATAACTCATCATTCATCATTGCCTAAGTCAGATGTTACACTACCCGATAGAATCAGACGTTTTGCTTTTTTTGAAGCATACCGTTGAATCTTTGCAGCCTTTTGCGAAGGCTCATTCGGTGGCGTTGTCATTTGAATGCAATCGAAAGGTATTAAAATTAAACTACCATCCAGAAACAGTAGCTTCTGATATAACCCAACTTATTTGCCGTGTTGTAACATTTACACCTCAAAATCATAGTGTCACTTTGAGGGCTACCTTGATAGATGAACCCGATACTTTTTATCTGCAAATCATGGTTGAAAATACGGGGGTTAATCTATCGCGCATTGGCGAAATTGCCACACGCACCCACAACCCAGTTATCATACATGCCGATAGGGATAAAAGTACGGCTTACGAAATACATTGGCATTTGGAAAAACCTATTGAAGCCACCCCCTCAGTATCACCAAACATTGCGCACCCTCCAGATGATGTCCGTGGCTTTTATGCAGCTGTTCGCAACCGCATGAGTGTTCATTTCAAAAAACAAGAAAACCCTTTGGCTGTATTAGCGGCACAAAATCCTAAGGAAGCGGTTTTTTTACAAAAAGTAATGTTAGTTATTAATGCCCACATTGGCGATGAAACGTTTGATGGCGAAGCCTTAGCACGGTCAATGGCAATGAGTAGGATGCACTTGCATAGGCGGTTAAAGCCTTTGGTCAATCAATCGCCTGCGCATTATATCCGCGATGTGCGTTTGATACGCGCCAAAGAGATGATTGAAAAAGATGATATGAGCATTGGGGAAATCTGTTTTCAGGTCGGTTTTCAAAGCCAAAGCCATTTTACAAGGGCTTTTATTGAAAAATATGGGGTGCGCCCAACGGCATATCGGAAGGGGAAAGCCCCATAGCCCCCAAAGGAGGGATACACCGGAATAATGCTTTAATCTTCTGCCAATGCACTCCCCCTTTGGCAGGGTTGATTGGTTCTAAACCCGAAGGGTTTTAATATGAATAACCCCAAATGAAATTCGGGGAAGATGCCAATAAATAACCGCGAATAACTCCGAATGGGGTTGAATGAGTGGGATGTTTATTCAATCCTTTCAGGATTGGTGACCACATCGCAGCACTTTTCCCCCAATGCAATTGGGG
>JAYVKQ010000388.1:0-7993 GCA_043768285.1 Saprospiraceae bacterium
CAAGTTTACAATAAGTAACATTGGTTTCTAAAACATTGGCTTTCAAACCATTAGATAGCTCAATTGCTAACCCCTCAGTATAAAGAGGCACGCCATGAATATGCCCAATATTTAAAATCCAGCCATTGTTAGTGCTATAAGATACGATATAGCTTTTCTTAGACGGCAGCGTCGTATCATTCAGAAACTGCAAATCGGCTGCATTATTCGGGAAGGCTTCTATGAACGGGTTTTGCTTATCGTCTTTATTGCGGTTGCGCACTTTGAGTTTTACTTTTTCTATCAGACTTTTGTAGCTGATTTTGAAATTTTCTTCTTGCAGCGTTTCCACCATCGAATACGTAAATACACCGTGTTGCTTATCGCCTATCATGGTTTCAAGAGTAGTTTCTGCAACACGGCTTGCATTGAGTATCACCATTGACCCCCTCAGTATATCAGCGTTTTTTCTTAGATTGCCTTTAAATAAATCCTCTTTAAATTGTTCGGATTGTACTTCATGGGTATCGAAAACCAAGACACAATGCGCATTATTTTCTAAAATAATATCATAAAAAAGGTTTTCGAGTGTCAGCTGTCGGAAATGTGTTTCACTGTTTTCAACTTTTGTATCATGCAATATCAAATGCCGTCCATCATTTGTTTTTTGGTTTTTATCATGCGCTTCATGACCCGAAAAATAGAAAAAACAATAATCATCATTACGCGCATTTTTAAAATGTTCTATTTGCTGCGATACGGCTTTAAATGTTGCCTCTCTATCGGTCAAAAGCGTTAATTTCAATGGAAAGCCTTGCGTTTTGCAAAAATCTTCTACTGTTTTCTTCAACAGTATAGCATCATTAATACAGCCTTTGAGGTTATATTTAGGGTTTATATAATTATCAATCGCCACTATAAGCGCGTAAACAGTCGCCTTTTTCACCTTTTTCACCGCTTTATCCACCGTTTTAGGTACTTTCACGGGTAGGCTCTGTCCATCAGCCGAAGGCTTGTCATATATAAAATCGAGTAAAGAAGGTCTGTTTTGAATTATTTTCAAAAAGCCTTGATTGTTTTCATGAATAAGCGATTTCCACGCTTCCGCGAATTGAGCGTTTTGCTTGAGCGCAGGCAAAGCGTTTTTGTTTTCTCGGCGATACAACACATCTAACCGCGCATCATTGAGGGCGAGTATATGCAATAAACGCAAACCTTCCGTTTGTTGTCCTTTTGTCCATGCGTCTCTAAATTTTTGCCAAAGGGATTCTTGGGCGCGTTCGGGTTCTGAATAATTGAGGGCATCTATGGTTTGTCGCTCGGCGTAGGTTTTGCCCCAGAGTTGCTCACCTGGGTTTATTTTTTGATGATATTCTTCTACAAAAGCAGCAATTTGCTTGGCGGGTTGCAAAAGGCGGCTTTTCCATGTCCCTTTATCACCCGTTTCAATATCCAACCATTGAAGAAAAGCGTTGCGAATATCCTCATCCATTTCGTAGAGTTCGTAACCGACCTCCCGACATAAGGGCGAAAGCAGCACATCACTCACAGCTATGCGATGAATGGCAATCGGGTTTTTGCCCCATTGGTATTGATTGAAATTGAGCCAAATTTTGTATAACAAATCGGGGGTCAATAGTGCAGGCACAGCAGCGTAGGCAGCCATAATAAAATGACCGAAACGATACTCATTGTAGTAGTCCTCCACGTACCGCGTGTAGTACCATAGCACCTTGTGGCGATCCGTTGCCGAAGGGATGATATCAATATCAAAATTCGGTGGCAATGCGCTCATTTTGCTCTATATTGCTTTAATATCCATCTAAAATTGTCTTGAAAATTCGCTATATCGCTATCCAAAACAGGTATCATCGCATCAACTTTATCCGCTATTTCTTCGGCAGCAGTCTCCGCCCAACGGTGTTTGGGCATAGGGTTGAGCCATAAAATATGCGCCACGTGTTCGTTCAGTATATCAATAAAATTTTGGGTCATATCTACCCTATTTTTAACCATTTTCGGGTCCGTATTACCCCTTGCTGCCCCGCCATCACTGATAATAATGGCTAAAGTAATATGCCGATTGGCTTTCAAAAGTGCCTCTTTTAACTTCAAAGCATCGCTCAAATTGGCTTGGCGATAGACATTACTGAGGGGGTAGTTTTGAAAATAAAAAACAGACGCTTTGTCGTGTCCGCCATCTTCTCGCGCCGTTTCGATTAGCCGTTTGGTCAATTCATGGAAGGGGGTCATTGAGCCACGACAATCGGCGAGTATCAAGACCGTATCCGGGCGATTGATTACTTTTTGTTCAAAAACAGGATATAGAAATAGTCCGTTTTTTGCCACTTCGCGCACCGTTTCTTTGATATTAAGCCTATTGCCAAAGCCTTTACGCTCGGTTTTGCGGAGGTATTGCCAACTTTTCGCCATATCGCGGCGGCTCATGGGGAAATATTCATCGGTGTGCAAAAAGCGGTCTGTGCTTTGTTTATTATCGTTATTACTGTCATTTCCATTTACCTCCCCCTCCCTATTCTGGTCTCTAAATTTAGGTCTAAAATACTTTTCCGTTAGGTCAGGTTCTTTCACTATTGCGGGTTTAATATCTGGTGGTGGTGGGTTATTACCTCCTGTTACTGGCGGCGGCGGCGGCGGTTTTTTCCCTCCTTTAATGGGTATCTTAGGTTTTTCTATCGGTGTCGCGCTTTCTATCAAGCGTATCAATATATCTTCTTCCTCTTTGATGGCATCGTTTAATATTTCCTCAAAACGGGTTTCGTGGCGGCTGTCTTGTAGGTAAAGGATTTTACAAAAACGCTTAAAACTCGCCCAATCATCTTCCAATGGCACAGCCCCTTGCACGAGGGCAGTTATGAAGAGACGGTATTTATCAATCCATCTTTCATAACTCAATTCTTTCTCGATGCGCACGAAAAAGTGCCAAAAGAGTAGGCGTTCACCGTTATTTTTTGAAAAATCCATTATTTTTTATCCGTTTGTTCTTTTTCCCGCTTATACGCTGGCAGGGTCTTCAAAACTGTTTGATAATAGGGCAATGTTTCCAAACTATTTTCTGTCAATGTATCGGGCAATAGCCTACCTGCAGCAATATCATTTTGATAGGCTTTCAACATATCCAATAATTCACTTGTAGATATGCGCTTATTATCAGCAGCATCGCGCCCTTGTTTGTCGCGCAGTTTTTTAAATCGCTCAATGGCAAAATTGGTAAAATTGGCTTGTTCTTTTATCAAATAAGGCAAATGCGCTTCGATGATATTCAGCAATTGTGCATCTGGAAATTTGATATACATAAACAAACACCGCCGCAAAAAGGCTTCAGGCAGTTCGCGCTCATCGTTACTGGTAATGAATATCAAAACGGGATGTTTGGCGCGGATAAGCTCCTCTGTTTCGGGAATAAGGAAGCGTTTTTCGTCCAATTCTAAAAGCAAATCGTTAGGAAAATCAATATCCGCCTTGTCAATTTCGTCAATCAATAAGATAGATGGCGCATTTTCTCTGGCGGTTAAAAATGCCTTTGCCAAAGGACCAAAACGGCGATATTCGGTTCTATCTTTAATTTTTTTCATTTGCCCATCGCGCAGTCGCGCAACGTGATCGTATTCATACAAGCCATCAGTGGCTTTTGAGGTGGACTTGATATGCCATTCAAAATAATGGTTGCGATAGTTATCGCCATACCATTCGTAGGCTAAGGCTTTTGCCAATTGGGTTTTGCCGCTACCGGGTTCGCCTTTCATCAAGGCGGGGCGTTGCAATATTTGCATCAAACGCACCAACTCAACCAAATCAGGCGAGGGTATATAAGGCGGCACTACATCATTTTCCTTTTTATCGGTTTTCTTAAAACTGCCTTCAATATTGTCAGCATCATATATGAACTCGCCCAGCGCATTGTATTCAAATTCCGCTTTGGCAATGATTTCTTTTGCCGTCTTTTTGCCGTCTTTATCCCCTTCAAACCCTTTTGAAAAGCGTGTTGATGAGCCTTTTACTGAGGGGTTGGGTTGAGGATAGTCTTTAGTTTCTATAAAATGAGCCATGTTTTTTAATGGATAGTTTATAATGGATAATGGGTAATTTTAATGTTGAAAATCATATAATAAAGTATGCAAAGTGGTAATTTCATGTATATCAAAACTGCAATAATTACACACACGCTCAGTAAAATCATCAATAGAATAATCATAAAACGTCAGATTTTCCTTCCCTATGGGTCTTAAATTCTTTTCTTCTATTGTCTTAAATTTTTTGGTTTTTATAGCGTCTTTAGCGGCTGTGACCCATGCACTTACATGATTTGTATTGATATTTTTTACTTTTTGCATAATAATTACATTCGCTGTATCACTAATTTTTGCGGAAAAATCATCTGTAAAACCTTGCTCGGCTTGGCGTTCATCGGAGAGGACGATGAATAGTTTTCCAAAAGTTGGTTGTTCATTCAGGGGTAATTGCGCAACGAGAGCCGCAAATTTATCTTTCAAAGTACAACAAAAATTTTCAATATCACTAAATAGTTTTTTATCACCAAAGTTGACCCTCAAAAGCAAGCGAAATACTGAGGGGGTATCCATTTCACTTGTTTTTTCATAAATCCACTTCGACAATCCTTCAATTGTATCCGAAAATGGCGCATTAGCTGGGGTTTCATGTCCTCGATTACCCATAATTGATTTTGCAATATGCCATATAATGTCACCGCTAAAATTGCTACCAATATCAACAATATAGGGTTTTGGCGCATTTTCTGGGATTTGTGCAGCCAACATTTTGAACAAGATTTTGGTCAATAATTTTTGTCCATTGGCAGAATTACCACAAGTGGCAATGATATTAAAATGGGCATTGTTAGGATTAAAAGCATCTTCTAATTTACCTTTCTGTTCTTTAAAATCAAGGTGGGTTTCAAAGGTATCGGTCAGATGACTGAGGGGTGGCTTATCTTGCTCTTTTAAAGCAAAAACGAATTCACCATCACCGATGAAGTCAACGGGTAACTCTTTGTAGGTAATTTCTTGTTGAAAATCAATATTTACGCGCTCAATTTGAAATTTAAACGCATTTCTAATGTCCTCCAAAATATTGCTAATAACAAAAGTCGGATATTTTGGCTTCGTTAAAACGTTTAGTAATGCTACAGAAAATGGACTACCCTTAATATCTTTAAGCCCATCTAATGCTTCTTGATTATAGTTGCAAGATGTCATAACATATCTTGATAGCTGTTCTTGAAGTGGAAGATTTGGTGTCTTATAATTAATAGCTCCAGAGTAACAACAATCTAATATAAATAATACATCTCTACATCTCTTGGGGGCTGTATTGATATATTGATATAAATCATCATAAGAAACCCATCCCAGACGTTCATCTTCATCTTTTTGAGCATCAAAAGGTAATATATAGCCTGTTTTATTCACATTTGATCCATGACCTGAAAAATAAAATAAAAAAGCATCATTTTCATCCATTGTATTGAAAATCTTCTTGAAATGGGTAATGATATTCTTTTTTTTCGCATTTTGATTATAAAAACACGTGAGCTTTAAATCATCATATATGAATATTTCTTTTTCTTCTTTGCCATAATTTTCTTTGTCTTGTACCCGTAAATCGCCCGAGTTAAGTGGCTTCGAGAATACATATTTTTCAGTCAATAATGAAATAAGATTATCAGCATCGAGCACAGGATTATTTAAAGTGGGGTGGTTGGGTTTATCATCCTTATTTTTCTCATAATAATCAACAGCAACTACAAATAGGTAGTAGTTCTTTGCGGGTTTTAACGCATTGGGTTCCTCGTTTCTATTTTGTTTAACTAATGATGACATAGGGTTTGATATATGTAGATAGTTTTTTTAGGTAAAAACAATTGACAAATCTAAAATAAAATAATTTGATTGCTATAAATAATTACAAAAAATTATAATTTTAGCACTGATTTTAAAAAACAACATTTTTTCACCCAAACCAAATGCTATATGAGCCGCACGCTTCACGCCCTTATCATCGGTATCAACGAGTACCCTATCAAACCCCTCAGTGGTTGCGTACCTGATGCCACCGCTTTTCACACATATCTGGAAGGCTATTGCAAACGCAACGCTTGGAACTACAAACCCACGACCCTTTTTGACAAACAAGCCAGTCGAGATGCGGTTATTAAGGGATATAAAGATTTACAAAAAGCTAAGGCGGGTGATACCTGCGTGGTCTATTTTAGTGGTCACGGTTGGCACGTACCCGCACCGCCCGAGTTTTGGGTAGAGACCAATCGTGAAAATCAAGTCATGGTCTGTGCCGATAGTATGGATACAGGGCGCGTGTTGATTGATAAAGAAATTGCTTATCTGGGGTCAATGGTGACGAAAGATAAAGACGGGGTGCACTTTTTGGAAGTTTTCGATTGCTGCCATTCTCAAAGCATTACCCGCAGCGTAGATAATACCGTCAAAGCGCGAACAATCACAGGCACAACCGAAACGCGCGGACTACGCAAGGATTATGTTGCCACCGAATATCTGGGTTTTGAAACCTACAAACAAGAGATTGACCCGATTACTAAAAAAATCCGCCGCTTATCGCCGCCTATGCCTAAGCGCGTGTTGCTTTCTGCTTGCCTTGCTACTGAGGAAGCAAAAGAAGACCAGATTGATGGTGTCAATCGCGGTTTTTTCACCCTTTCGCTCATACAATCCTTGACAGAGTTTGGCGAAAATCTGACGTATAGCGAGTTGATGGAATATACCTATTTCAAAACCAAAAATTTGGTCGCACCCGTCAAAGAGCGCAAAGGTGACCAAACCCCTCAGTATGATACCAATGCTATTGACCCCAACACCATTTTTTTGACAGGCGAAGTTAAATCTTTGGCGCGTGAATATTTAGTTGGCTTCGATGTAGAAAATAAACAATGGGTTATCAAAGCGGGTGAAATCAATGGTATGCCTAAAAATTTGCCTGTGAAATTGCGGATGAAAGACAGCGATGCCATCATCAATGTCAATCGCGTGTCGCGTGCCTATTCCGTGTTAGATATGCCAGATAATTTAAAATTGGATAAAAATCGCTTATATAAAGCCCGTATTATCCAAATGGCACAAGCCCAAGTGGAAATTGATTTGCCCAACACCCCCCTCAGTATTGAGATAGAAAATGCGTTCAAAAAACAGTTTGGGCAAGCCGTTGAAAGCCTTGATTTTAGATTTGTACAAAACGACAATGCACCCTATTTGATACAAGCCGACAAAGCGGGTTTTGCGATAATGCGCAGTGCTGATAAGCGTATCATTACGCGCCAATATGCGAAAAATGATATGGCAACGCTCTTTCAAGATGCTGCCACGCTTGGGCGTTATCACCAATTATTGAGTTTAAAAAACCCTACGACGCGGCTTACAAAAAACGATGTGCAGATAAAAATGACCACCTACAATCCTAAAAAAGTGGTGGAAGCGCATATCGATTTTTCGATGCAAAAACCTGTCGTATTGACGAGTTTGGGTGAAGAAAATTCTAAATTCACGGTAGAGATAACAAACAAGTATAGTTTACAGAAAAAGCTATGGGTCAGTGTTTTATACATGGCTGATAGCTACGATATAATGAATGGACTATTACCCAATCGCATAGAAGAAGTGCTGCCAGGCAATACTGTTTCATTGAGTTATGATGGCGACCCTTATATCGAAATTGCTATTAATGAGGATTTGGTGAAAAGCGGTGTGAAAAGCGTGACGGAATATCTAAAAGTCATCGTTTCCACTGATGTATTCAATACTGACGATTGGAACCAAGAGGGCATCAGCCTTTTATCCACGCGCAGTAGTTTGGTCAAATCTTCAAAATCAACGGAAGACCCAAGTTCGGATTGGGCGGTGTTTGAAGTGCCTATTAGGGTGCAATATATTGGGTAGGCTATAAAAATAGTAGGATTTTTCAATAAATAAATGTGTCATTGCGAGGAGGTACGACGAAGCAATCT
>JAYVKQ010000389.1:0-7934 GCA_043768285.1 Saprospiraceae bacterium
AAAAGCACGAACTTTGATACAATCGTATGCACATACATCGAGCAGTCTAAACTATCCATTGACTTATTGACAGGCGCAAATGTTTACTTTTTCGGTGCAAATAATCTGAATAGGAAACGATACACCTATACTGCAAACGAGATTGAAAGATTGTCAAAAATTACGAATGTCGTGCTATTTGCGGACACGCCTACATATTTACATATTGCCCAACATATCACCACCATAGACCAATACACCAACAATTCAAAGGTTATTGAATCCGATAACCCAAAGGCGACCTTTGTAGAATTGATAAAAAAGCATGGTGAAAATGAAGTGCAATATATTGAAACGTCCGAGAGCATCAACAGGCAGTTACAAGGATATGAAGTTCTAAAACGTTCAGAATTATACAAAGCAGACCACAAAAAACCGCTTTTTGTGCTTTATGATTCAAATGTCCAATTAATGCCCGAAGCCTTTACCCAATTTGAAAACGTGGTGTTTGTTGTCCATTCTGAAAAAAAATCATGCGTCAATATGTCCACCTTTTGCGCTGCAAACAGCAAGCGGACAAATGACGCATTACAATTTATTGATAATGATGTATTTAGATGTGATATTGAAAAAATGCTATTTGAGACGATTAGAAATCAAACAATTGCTATTCGTAGAAATGGCAATAAGTTAGAACGTTGCCCAAACATTCAAACGGTTTTAGAATCAGAGCATCAAATTAAACTTTTATATTCCGATGCTGGCAAGCTGCAAAAGCACATCGAGAGTTTCACCACTGTTTTAACTGAAATATCAGAATTAAGCGAAGAAACGGAAATGATTATAGAAGAAATTAAACAGGCACAAAAAGACCTTGCAAAAGAAAAGAAGGACGAATACTTTGAGTTTTTACAAGAAGTAGAGAACTTGAATATCCGTTCATCAATTGAATTGAGCGACTTTGTAGCAAGTAAAACGGAAATGAGTAGAGGGGGGAAAATAGCCTATCACCGTTTAAAAATGCTTTGTAAAGTCAATGATTCATTCTCAATTTGTTTTGATGCCGTTAAAGATTCTTATGTCGGTTGGACAAAGACAAAAGGACGGTTTATTGCTGCAAAAGTGGTGAAAACAGATACGAAGATAGGCAAGTCATTACAGACATTCAGAGACACCACCGACGGAAACCAATACACGAAAACGGACTTAATAGAAATAGCAAAGGCAATATTAAACACAATAAGTGGTAACGATACCGAGATATGGAAACAATTAAAAAGGCTCTGTTTCTTAGAAAGTAAGCAAATTAGTAAAAAACGATTAAGAGTATATGAGTGTCATTTTCTTGAATAATACAGAAAGGGTACTTAAAAAATGCTAATTATATTAATTAGCATTTTTTAAGTACCCCTGATACACAAAGAAAATAGTCATGGTGTGTGCCGATTTTCTTTAATTATACTAATTAGCGTTTTTCGGCACAAAACCCACAAAGGCTATTTCCAAAACTGCCACCACCTTAAAGGCACATCTTTATCATCAATGGGTTTAGATAATTGTTTTTGAGCATTGCCCAATGAGTAGTTCACTTCTTTGAGCCGTTCTAAAAGTTCCTTGTTTGCTTCGCTTAAATTGGAAATTTGACCGTCTTTTACTTCGCCTTGTTTTTGTAGGTATTCTATTTGACCCCTCAGTATTTCGATGATAGAGTTATCATTATCCGTTAAATGTTCCTGACGTTTAGTGTATTCAGGTTCATGCGTCTCTATCACGTCTTTATCGTCTTTATCGTCTTTATCGTCTCTATCACTTGAAAACAAGAGAGTTATGAGAGAGTTATGATAAAGATGCTTTATGCCCCCTTTATTACTATCTGTTTGTATTTTCTTGATATACAGGTCTTTTTTGTCTTTTGAGAGGTCTTTTAAGTGTCTGCGGACAGTTGACACCCCTTTATTTACCTTTGTCGCAAGTTGTTCTATTTCAAGCCATTCAGCAGCCATTTGAGAGAGTTATGATAACGTTATGAGAGAGTTATGATAGAGACGATAACGTTATCAGAGAGATGATAGAGTTATCATTAAGCAAAAGTATGTAATAATTTCTTACCTAATTTATCACGTAGTAAATTATCTTTGCTCAAAATCTTTAAAAATGGATATTCAGAAAGAAAAAAAGGACGTAGGAAGACCATACAAGCCCGAAGCCGTTGGACGTGTGAAGCTCACCACCTCAGTACAAGGCAGTTTAAAAAAATGGCTTAAAGGATATGCCACCGAGACAGGACAAACATTAGCGGACGTTTTGGAAGATGCTATAATTGAGTATCGAATCAAGCACGACCTCAAAAAGCAAAATTAATTTATCACGTAGTAAATTATTGGAAATGGAAAACAATGAATTGACTCCCTTTGAGGGTAAAGAGATTAGAAAAATATGGCATGATGAACAATGGTACTTTTCAGTTATTGACGTTATCGAGGTTTTGACGGATAGCCCAAGCCCTAAAACGTATTGGGCAAAACTAAAAACCAAAGAAAAAGCGGCAAGCGGTCAAACGTTCCCATTTACGGAACGTTTGAAATTACTTGCATCGGACGGACGAAAACGTTTAACCGATTGCGCCAACATAGAGGGTATTTTTAGAATAATTATGTCCGTACCATCATTCAAGGCAGAGCCGTTAAAATTATGGTTAGCCGAACAAGGTAAACGAGCCATTGACGAAGCCAATGACCCCGAACTTTTGACGGATAGACAGGTAGAACTTTACAAAGCAAAAGGTTATACCGATGAATGGATAAAGCGTCGAGTACAAAGCATTGAAACACGTAAAGAATTGACCGATGAATGGAAAAAGAGGGGTATTACAGAACAAAAGGAATACAGTATTTTAACGGCTACGATTGCCAAAGGTACGTTTGGATTAACGCCAAGTGAACACGGTAAACATAAAAATTTAGATAAACAAAATCTACGTGACCACATGACAGCCTTTGAATTGATTTTTGCAGCATTGGGCGAAGAAACAACACGATACAATACCGAACAAGCTGCAAAAGACGGTTATTATGAAAACTATGAAATTGCAGCTGAAAGCGGACGAATGACAGGCGATGCCTTAAAAGGGTTTGAAAATAGGACAGGGATAAAGGTTGTTTCAAGTGAAAATTTTTTAGGATTGACAGGCGGCGACAAGTCCGACGAACTGCCCCCCGATGATAAAGCGGACTAAAAGGCATTAAAGCACACTATAAGCGTTTTATAGTGTCCTTTTTGTGACTCAAAAAACGGATTTTGAAAAGCAACAATAACACTACTTATGTTTAGTTATGCCACTTTGACAGGGTTTTTGTGACACCAAAATTTTATTTTTAAATTATTTCATCTTAAAGTCAAATAGTCCAAAAATGCAATTATATTTGCATCACTTTTTAAAATGATAAAATTAAACATGGAAGATATAAAAGAGACAAAGCAAATAGGGCGACCTAAAAAGGAGTCTTCTGAAAATCGTGTAAGACACACCACATCTATTAATGATACACTTTTAAAGTGGTTTAAACATTACGCCATTGAGAAAGGAATTACAACGGCTGACGCAATAGAAAAAGCTATGTTTTTATATAAGTACGAAAAAGAACGAAATAGTTAAAAAAATACCCCCTCAGTATAAATAAAAAAGCGGCACATCTACACTCGTCGAAAAGTCAAAAGATGCACCGCAATTCACTAACAGGGCAAAAGCCCACATTAACAGGACAAAGTTATGAAACTTTTAAAGTCCATGCCGCAAGACACGGCATTTTTTGAGCGTTATGCAGATTTGACGCACTCACTAACCAAAGTGGCTACCATAGCCCAAATAATCACAGGTGTAGCAGAAATAGGGATTTTGTACGCCCTACTCTATTCAAGCGTTAACGACCTTGCACCAAATCAAGCCACCACCTTAACCACAATTGCAGCCGTTTTTTGTGCCACACTTTTACAGTTTGGTTTGAAAAAAGTGTTTCCTTATTCAGTCCGCGCGTTTTTGTTCAAACGTTGGAAAGGTTTAGACTTTTGGTTTTCAATCGCTGTAATTATTCTCACTATTTCGCTTTTAGGTGTCTCTATCTTTCTTTCCTGGCATGGCAGTAAAGACATAGCAAACTTTGCTATAAAACCACCCACCGAGCGAACAACAACAGCACAAGACAGCGCAAAAAGAGCCGCAACGCTGCAAGCTAATAGTATATTCACCACCGACAGCGCAACGATTGAAACAAAGTACAACGGCAAGGCAGAAGCATTGACAGCCGAATTAATGAGCCGTATTAGTACCATTGAGCGTAACGCCAAAGGCAAACAGGCGACTACCCAACGAGCCGAACTAAAAACGAAGTTGGCAGCGATGCAAGCGGACAAAGCCAATGAGATACAAGTCAAGTCCGAAAAACGGCAAACGGATATTGATAAGGCGACCAATCGAGCAGACAGCCAAGCGGACGAAATTTTGAGCGATAACAAAACAGCCAAAACAAAGGCAGACGACAAAACGAAAAGTTATAGCGGTTACATAGGTTATTTCACTTTGTTCTGTTATGTTTTCTTTCTTTTCACCTATATTTTGAATGAAATATACCACAAAGGCGCAAAGATTGACATTACGCCCGTACCGTCACAGCGATACTTTGACCCCTCAGTAGTTGCTTTATTTATGGAAGCTGCAAAGGAACGTTTAGACGTGTTTTTTAGAACACACATTTACAACTTCGCAAACAATACAAAAGCACAACCTTTGCCCGATGCCTTTAGAATTTTACACACTTTCAATGCAAAAACATTTGATGAAGTGTTGAAAGTTGAAAGCGATTTTGAGCAAACGAAAATCGTTAAACTACCAACGAAACGGCACAAATTAGCAGCGACGATACATGACGATACTAAGGACGATACAGCAAAAAAGAGCCGTCAAATTGGATTTCAGAAACAGGACGATACTTTGAAAAAGACGGATGAAACAGGGGTACATAACGATTTTCGTTCTACGGTGAATCTAAAGGACGATACTAAGACGATTATCGTTACAGGTGGCGACTTTGGTAAGTGTGAAAATTGCGGAAATGACTTCTTTCGCAACCATAAAAAACAGCGTTTTTGCTGCGAGGATTGCAGAAAAACGGCATGGTCAAATAAGACAGGTAAGACCTTAGACTTATCTATAAAAAGTAAAGAAAGACGAAAAAAATAAGAATTTAAATTATTTTTTAAATTTATTTTCAAGGTTTCGCACATTTTTTTCACAGTACAAAATCATACTGTTATATAATAAAATTGCATAGCATAGCATACCATAGCATAGCATAGGGATTTTTAACAAGCGAGATGTGAAAATAGCAATTGCCAATAGCAAAACGTCTTACTCTCCGTACCTCCCATATTAGGATAATTGGGAGGTTCTTTCTAATATTGTCTTATAAACGACTGTAAATGCTCGTTTATAGCCGTTTATAAGGCAATATTAGATGTTTACAATAGTTTACATGAATTTTAATATAACAATAAAAAATAATTAAAAAATGAACGCACAAACGAAAGTTATTTCAGTCCGAGTACCTATGGAAAGTTACGTCAATGTGGTTAATAAGGCATTTAAACATCAATTATCAATAACTGATTTGGTGTTAGTAAAAGTGTTTAGCGAGGACAATTTAGAAAGTCAGATTGTAGATTTAAACACCAAATTAGAGGAATCTAACAGACAAATGGCGACCTTAGAAAATGAGGTTTCAAATTTAAACCTGACGTTAGAAAAGTCCACCGAACAGGTGTCTGAATTGCAAGCTAACCATGTCGAAGAAAAGGCAGTTTTAGAAAACTCTATTACAGAACTGAAAGATATATATGCAGATAAATTAAATACCATTAGTGAAAATCACGTAGAGGAAAAAGCAGCCTTAAAAAATGAGATTACTCGATTGGAGAAGGTAATAGAGGAAAAAGAGATTATGGATAGCTTTGTTGCAGACCAAACGGCAAATTACGAAACAGAGAATGAAGACCTTAAAACAGCTATTTCGAGGTTAGAAAGTAACTATAACATACTTACCAAAAAGTATGAGAAACTTAATTCTTCTTGTGTTGAGGTACGCAATGAAAAAAGAGGTTTGGAAGGTAATATTACAAAACTACAAAACACTCTAACCAAATCCTCCCAAAAGTTTATTGACCTTGAAACATCTTTGGCAGACCATTTAAAAGAAATTAAGACGTTGAAAACCAAGGTAACGAGAGCAAATCAAGTAATTGATGCTTTGAACGTTGAACGTGAAAAGGATATATATGGCTTTAATGAGGAGAAAAGGGAAGCTAAGATTCGCAACAATGAAAAGATAGACGAATTGCATGGCTATATTAAACGTTGGACTTCATACACATCAAATGATGCTCAATTATTTGAAAATGCAAAATCTTGGATTGAATTAAGCTAATTGTTAACCCGAAGTACTGAAAAAAGTTAATTTTGCCTTAGAAACGAAAAAAGCCATTCCCAAAAGTAGGAATGGCTTGTTTTTCTTAATCGCACCGAGCAATTTTACAGGACGTAGGAAATTCTCAAAAATTGCAAGGCAAGGAATTTTGCACAAAGCTATATACTTCTTAGTTAATAGACAAGTATATTGTAACGTTAATAACGTTTAAATAATTTTCTTAGTGCAAAGATAATGTTAGTTTATCAATTAAACTAACTATTTCCTACCTTTTTACGGTGCTACAAATTTTTCCTAAAAAATGCGTAGTATTCACTCACAACTCACTGATTTACAAAGACTAACATTCAGTTTTAGTCATAAAGCTATTCACAGCGTTTCACCCAATGAGACAGGCACACTCATTGAGTTGTACAAGCTCATCACGTCACCAAAAGCGAGGGCAAAGTATGTGCAAGCCCAAAAAATGACCCGAAGTTTATACGAGGGGCATTTAACCAAAAAAGAAGCTGAAAAGCTAAAAACAGACCTTGATAGAGCAAAACAAGGTTTAGGGTTTTATTTTCCAAGTGGCACAAATCCAAGCGGACACAAGGCAGACGGTTTGAGTTTTAACGGTTGTATTGGTTTTGATTATGACTTTCATTTTAGAGGAGGGGATATTATAGCCCAAGGATTAAAAGAAGCCCTAAAACAGTTTGATTTTGTCTCACTTCTGCATTATTCAAGTGGTGGATATGGTGTAAAGGGTATCTTTCAAACTGACTTAAAAGAATGTGATACAGACCTTTATAAATTTGCTGAAAATCAAATATTTACACATCTTGCAAGCTGCGGTATAACATTGAATCACGACCCGCACGGCTACGGTAAAACGTGTTATTTGGCTTATGACAAAGAAGCCTATCTAAATACTCATGCAACATCATTCAGTATTGATTTAGAAGCCTATGAGAAAGAAAAATCCGTAAAACAAGCGCAAAGCAGCCGTAAAGCAGTCGTAAAACATGATGACAACGAAGTAAAACAAGCCGTTGAGTTTTTGATTGAAAATAAAATCAATGTTGCAAGTTGTTATAATGAGTATTTAAGTTTTACAGCGTCTTGTCTCAATACTTTTGGTACTGAGGGGGGGGATATTGCTTTTCAAGTTCTGGACAATTCCGAACAATTTAATGTCTCTACATTTAGAAAAAACTTTGATGCTCACGTCATAAGCCTATCAAAGCCTACCAATGGCAGCCAAGCCACCGAGCGAAGTATTTTATTTCATGCCGTTGAAAATGGATTCAAGTATGAAAAAAAGCCACAAAGCAAGCGTTTAGATGAATGTCAATTCAATAACTTAGATTTATTCATAGTTGACCGTAAAAACGCCTTAGAGCGTATCAAAACGGACAAGAGCCGTAAAATTATCATTTGCGAAGATTCATTTATTGAAACGATAGAAAGCGAATTGAAAGCAAAACGTTTAGACCT
>JAYVKQ010000390.1:0-2815 GCA_043768285.1 Saprospiraceae bacterium
TATACTTTCGCCATAACATATAGTCCGTAAAGGTTAAGTTACTCATATGTATCTTACGACCTTCTACTATAATGAACGGCTCTAACATTTCTGTCGTCATTATGAGGTATTCGGTATAATAATCCTTTGCAGCTTCCAAATAATCATCGTGTCGGATTATTGACGCTTTTATCCTTTGAATTTCCTGCTCTAATCTTGTTTCCATGATATTCTGTTTTAGCTTGTGCAATTGATTTTTTAACAACGGTATTTGTTGGATTTTTTATCATAAAATCCTTTATCTGGTCGAATAGGCTATCAATATTATCTGACGATTGAATTAAATTTTGTGATTTCATAACAAAAATAGGTATTTTTTTACAAGTGAAAAGAAAAAGTTTGAATAATTGAAAAATAAATAATAAAAAATAATTTGACTGTTGAAACAATGGGAGATATGTCAAAGAACTTTTGTAAAGAAACACCTAACGTTTGGGTTTCTGACGATAGAGATTGACGGCGGTGATAGTGGCTAAGGCAATCAGTATCGTTATATAAATCAATTCGTTTGGGTGCATCTTTGTAAGATTTTTCTTTTAAAAAAAAAGCCTTTGAACAATTTTCTCTTTCGATGCAATTACCCCCATCAAAATTGGACACGGGTATCAAAGGCTTTTCACTAAAAAAGAGCATTATAAAACAAACTTGAAACGCTCAATCTAATCCCTTTGGATTAAGGTGAGTTATCTTTACCCGTGTCTTCCTCTACTGAGGGGGGCGGGTTATTTTTTCGGGCAACAATCTTGTCGAAGGCTTCCCGCAATTTCTTTTTATCATTGATAGTTTCCAAAACCCTATTGGCTAATGTGCGCCCGTTGGCGTTCAGTATTCTATCCTTGCGCTTCAAGGCTTCGAGGGCATAGGGTTTATATGTTTCCGCTATCTCCTTATATTCTTCAAAGCTATCCGTTTCAGGTTCTTTGAGTTTTGAGTACCAAAAATCTAACTCGTTGGTTAGCTCCCCATCATTCAGCTTCGCAATGGGCGATACTGAGGGGGTAGCTTTCTTGTCGTCCTTATCGGCTTTTGTGCGTATGAGCCTACCTTGTAGTAAGTCACCTTTGAGCCACTCTGTTATCTTTCCGTGCCAATCGGTGAATACCTTATTTGGATGTTCAACCGTGTAATACTGTTGAAACTTTTCAAAATAATGGGCAGCATCAACATTTGGCACTTTAAAATCAGCACACACCGCTTTGAAAGTGTCGAGGCTATTGTAGGGCGACTGCGTAAACGTCAGCTTGGCGCCATATATAGTAGGCTGCTCATTCCCTTCATTGGGGAAAGTTTTTTCAAATGCTTCTTGGTCGTGTAGGTCTGCATTATCAGCTTTTTTGAATACTTGAAACTTTTCAGTAATTCTAAACTTCTGTTTGCATGGCGACACCTGAATAAATCCATCTTTTTGCATTTCGCGGAACATATAGTTTACCTGCCATTCAAAAAGTCCGACCTGTGCGCCAATCCAGCATTTTAGGGGGTGCGGAAAACGGAACGCATTACGTACCCCGCACTCAACCCATCCGCTAACGGACTGCATTTGTTTAGCAATGAAGCAAAATTGATATTTATCTCCATTGATACCCATACCCCTCAGTATGCGCTGCGAAGGCGCATGAATATTGATATGGTTAGGATAAAAATTATTTGTCATGTTGTGCTGCTGGTTGCATTTCGTTTAACTCTACCATTAATTTATAGACATTCGGACATTCATCAACTAAGGGCATTTGACCCGAATAGTTATTTTTGATGTCTGCCAATTCGATAAATAGCTCCCGCCAATCGAGGAGCGTAAAAGGGATAAGCACAATATCAATATCCGATTTATTCGTAAGCGTTTCGTTTGGGCGCAGTATATCCATACACACACACAAGGGATTAAAAGATTAAAAAAGACGTTTCAATAGTTGTATTGCTCAAAAGTGTATGTTCAAACAGCATTAGGTAAAAACAAAACGGTTCATTACCTTTGCGCTGGTAATGAACCGTTTACATATTGTAAATATATCTAACAATATGTTGTTTACATATGATACATTATAGAAATTTAGTCTAAACTATTGATTATCAATAGTTTAGACTAAATTTCTATATAAAATACTGAGGGGGTAATAGCCATTCTATTCATTTAAAATAATTCTATTCGTTCTGATATGGATAATCCAATTGCCATCGGTTATACCAAAAAGCCGCACGCGCTGAAAGGCGAGATAAAACTACAAGTGGAAGAAAAATACTTGGAAGATTTACTAAACGCTGAAATTCTTTTGATTGATATCAAAGGCAAAAAAACGCCTTTTTTCATTGAAGATGTCCGCGTTGGCAACAATATTATCGCAAAATTTGAGGACATCAATACGCCTGAAGCAGCTATGAATATCGCCTCAAAAGAGATATTTCTCCGCGAAGAAGATATATTAAAAGATGATGAACGCGAGATAGATATTTTCGAAATGCCGTATGCGCACACAAAGGGATATACGCTATTCAACGAAAATAAAAATATTGGCGTGGTCGAAGATTTGGTAGAATATCCACAACAACTCATGGCTATGATAACCTATCAAACCAGAGAAGTTTTAGTCCCTCTAAATGAGCATTTTGTTCAAAAAATAGATGATAAAAAGAAGGAAATTTACCTCGATTTGCCAGAAGGGATATTGGATTTGTAGCCTCTCTCCTACTCTACTAAAAATTACAAGATTACAAAACTACAAGATTAGCGGCATTATTTATACATTAGGCAGGGCGATTTCAATCGCCCTGCCTAATG
>JAYVKQ010000391.1:0-17290 GCA_043768285.1 Saprospiraceae bacterium
AAAAGTGGCGTAGCCACGACATTTCGGTAGAAGGTTTTAGCGAAAAAGTATCCGAAAGTGGCGTAGCCACGACATTTCCCTATTTTTCCCAATCTACGAACCTACTCTGTGTCGTGCAAAATATAAAAAAATACATATTTCTTAAAAATACCATAAACAAGGTATTTCGTGTTCAAAATCCACTTTTAAGAGCAATATATGCTAAAAAACAAGCATAATTCGCAGGTTTGGTATTGATATTGACTGCAAAATAGGGGTAGTGATTGTAGTGTAGTATATAAAAACCAAAATTTACTTTAAACATCTGTGAGTGTTCTGTTAATTTTTACGGATACCTATTGCACGGTATATATAAAATGTCGTATATTTGAGCGATAGTAGTATCCTTATCGATTTAACAAGCATTTATTAAACAATCACCCATGAATCTTTCAACAGTTTTCGTCCTTAAAACGGCGTTTGTACTATCAAGTTTTTCCCTATTTGCACAGCCTTATAAAGGTGCATCAAAAAACCCTCAATTTATCCGCCTCAATATCGAAAACGATATGCTGGTGTTGCGCGAAAAAACGGATCGCTATTTCACAAGCGGCACGCGCTTAGAGTATTTGACGGCTGCCAACACTTCTAAACCTTCTCGTTTAGAGGAGATTATTCCCAAACTACGTGAAGGCGACACCTACTTAGGCTTGAGCTTTGCGGCTAATATGTACACGCCCAAAGACCACTCCACGGAGGCTATTGTCTTTGGAGACCGTCCTTATGCGGGTTGGGCATACATTGGCTTTACGGGCATATCTAACAGTGAAACGAAAGCCACACGCTTGAAAACAGAGTATTCTCTTGGTGCTATCGGACCCGTCACGCAACAAGAAAAAATGCAAACGGGCTTACACAAATTGGTGGATAGACCTTTGCCAAAAGGTTGGAAAAATCAAATTGCCAACGACATTGCCGCCAATGTGTTTTTCAGTGCTGAAAAGCGGGTCGCCAAGCCGACAGAATATCTTGATGTGCTGGGGCTTGTAGAAACCAATATTGGCACTGTCACCAACTATATGGGTCTCGGTGGCTTGGTTCGGGTTGGTTGGTTCGAGGATTATTTCAAAAATGTGATGCCCCTCAGTACAAAAAAAGATTGGCAAGCCTTTATTTTCACACGCCCTACCATGCGCGTTGTGATGGATAATTCGCTCCTACAAGGCGGCGTTTTCAATTATTACAATTCGCCCTACGTCATTCCACGCGACGATTTGAAACACATTTATATGGAAACCGCATTTGGCTATAGTATGACCTATCGCAATTTCAATATGACATACAGCCAAAACTTCCGCACGTCAGAGTTTAAGGACGCGAAGACGATGTTTTGGGGCGCGATGGCGTTTTCTTATGGATTTTGATAGACAAACGCGTCAATAAAAAAGCTGTGTAGATTGCTAAATCTACGCAGCTTTTTTGTTTATAGTTTTTTAATATTCCGTTTTTTCTTACCTTAGCGTTTCCTTTAAATAAAGAAAAAATAAAATATGTCTAACACTTACAATTGGCACGAAATAGAAAACCGTGCAGCCAAATTTGCTGCTAAATGGATTACCGAAACGGACGAAAAAGGCGAAGCTAAAACCTTCTGGGACGATTTTCTGCGTGAAATTTTTAATATTGAACGTCGAAAATTCATGAATTTTGAAAAAACACAAAGACGTGCCAGTACCAAAAGAACAGGTTTTATTGACCTCTGTTGGAAAGGGAAATTCCTTGTAGAACACAAATCGGCTTCAAAAAACTCTGAAAAAGATTTTGATGATGCTTTTGACCAAGCCCTTGATTATGTGAATGGCATGGCAAAAGAAGACCGCCCACGCTATATTGCGCTTTGCAATTTTCAGCGTTTTCGTTTATACGATTTTCAAACCAAAGAACAAACCAATTTCGATACTGACGACTTACCACTTCATATCAAAAAATTTCAATTTATTCCAGATGCGGTTAACGCCCAAATTGAGCATGAAATAAAAGCCAATATTGCAGCAGCCGATTTAATGGGAAAATTGCACGATGTTATCGAAAAAGAAGGCTACAAAGGGCGTGACCTCGAATTACTTTTGGTGCGCTTACTTTTTTGCCTTTTTGCCGAAGATACCGACATTTTTACAGAAAAATCTTTTACTAATTTTGTCAATAGAAATTTGGCAGACGATGGTAAAAGTCTGGGCAAAAACCTTATTCAACTATTTGATATACTCAATACCCCTTTTAGTGAAAGACCGCCCGACACACCCAGAGACATCAAACTTTTTCCTTATGTCAATGGTGGCTTATTTGAGCAACCCCTCAGTAAAACGCCTAATTTTACATCTTTTACGCTTCAAGCCCTTTGGAAGTGTTGCAAAGAAGATTGGTCTGAAATTTCCCCTGCCATTTTTGGCTCGTTGTTTCAATCCGTTATGAATGCTACGGAAAGACGTAATTTGGGCGCACACTATACTTCGGAAGCCTATATTAACCGATTGATTGACCCCTTATTTATGGAGTCGCTTTGGGCAGAGTTTAAATCGGTTGAAGACAATCCTAAAAAACTCAAAGAATTTCACACTAAATTAGGCAAACTCAAATTTTTTGACCCTGCTTGTGGCTGCGGTAACTTCTTGGTAGTGACTTATAAAGAAATGCGTTTGCTTGAAATAGCTGTTTTACGGGTCTTAAAACAGGGGCAATTAGTTACAAATATTGCCGATTTGGTGAATGTAAAATTGACTAATTTCTATGGTATTGAAATAGAAGAGTCGTCTTACCTTATCGCTCAAACGGCGATGTGGCTGGCTGACCACCAATGCAATCAAGTTTTCAGTAAAGAATTTGGCGAGTATATCCCCTCAGTACCGTTGCCCAAAGGCGCACATATTCGACATGGCAATTCTTTAAAAATAGATTGGCAAATAGAGTTTCCAAATATTGATTTTATTATTGGCAATCCGCCGTTTATTGGAAAACATCTACAAAATGAAACGCAAAAGGCAGATTTAGAATTGATTTTTAACACTGTGCAAGGCTCTGGAAATTTGGATTATGTAACAGCATGGTATATCAAAGCGGCTGAATACATGAAAGGAGACCCCTCAGTAAAAACGGCTTTTGTTTCAACAAATTCCATTTCACAAGGCGAACAAGTGGGCGTTTTATGGAAAGAATTGTTTGAAAGCTATAAAGTTAAAATTCTATTTGCTCACCAAACTTTTAAATGGAATAATGAAGCTAAAGGCGTTGCTGCGGTGCATTGCCTTATCGTTGGTTTTTCTCAAAATACTGAGGGGGTAGATAAATTCATTTTTGAATACGAAGACATTTCAGGTGAACCTATAAAAACAAAAGTTAAAAACATTAATCCGTATTTGGTTGAAAGTAAGGATATATGGGTAGAAAGTCGTACAAAACCAATTTGTGATGTGCCTAAAATGATGTATGGTAGTAAGCCTGTTGATGATGGCAATTTGTTTTTAACGGATAATGAAAAAGCCGAATTGTTAAATAAAGAACCCAATGCCCAAAAGTTTATAAGACCTGTATTAAGCGGGGACGAATTTTTAAATGGTAAAAACCGTTGGTGCTTATGGTTGGTTAATGCAGATTTAAAAGAATTAAAATCTATGCCTTTGGTGTGGAAACGTATTGAAGCTGTAAAAGATTTTAGATTGAAAAGTACGAAAAAACAAACCCAAGACGCTGCTAATACACCTACTGTCTTTGCAGAGTTGAGACAACCAATAACCGATTTTTTATTGATACCTCGTACAAGTTCGGAAAACCGTCCTTATATCCCATTTGGTTTTTTCAAATCAAATTACATTGTTAGTGATTCATGTACAGCACTCCCAAATGCTGATTTATATATGTTTGGTTTAGTATCTTCTAAAATGCACATGGCATGGGTGAAATATGTATGCGGACGTTTAAAAAGTGATTTTAGATATTCAAATTTAATAGTTTATAATAACTACCCCTTTCCCGAAAACGTAAGCGCAGCGCAAAAGCAAAAAGTAGAAACGGCAGCGCAAGCGGTTTTAGATAGCCGAGAGAAATACACCAGTAAAGGCAAAAGTTTAGCTTATTTATACGACCTCCTCAGTATGCCGCTTGATTTGAAGGCAGCGCACGATACTTTAGACAAAGCTGTTGATGAGTGTTATGGTAAAAAGATATTTACGAGCGATGCAAAACGTGTAGCGTACTTGTTTGAGTTGTATGATGGGTTGGTGAAAGCGGAAAGAAAGAAATAGTTTTCCACACATTGTTAGTATTTTCTTCAAAACAAAAGTTGATACTATTATACCTTTGCAAACAAAATAGGGCTTTTGGTGTAACCCAAAGCTTATAGTAACGTACAAGTAACCTAAAAATGGTAAATTTACTTATAAATGACATTTATTATTTTTAAATTACAATTTATCCACTTATATTTGTTAAATATTTCAGTTTTACATGAAATTTGAGATACAAAAAATTCTACCCCTCAGTGGTAACAGAGCCAGTATATATACGATATACAATACTACAACAAGCGAAACGCTCTTAGATCAATTTATCAGAGAAAACGAAACGGATTTTGAAGAAGAAGTGGACGATCTAATCGCACGGTTAAATACTATTGGACATAAAACAGGTTTACGTGTTCAATATATCAAAGTAGATGAAGGCAAATTAGGAGATGGCGTAGTGGCTCTTTTCGACGAGCCCGACAAAAGTTTGCGTCTTTACTGTATCAAAATGAGCAACATAACATTGATAGTAGGTGGCGGTGGAAATAAACCTAAAGGGATGAAAGCCTTTCAAGAAAGTGAAAAATTGACAGCCGAAAATTATTTTTTACGCGCTGTTTCCAAACTAATTGACCGAAGACTAAAAGATAAAGATATTCGCTACAACCAAGATGGCATGGATTTAATGGGTGACTTGTCATTTGAAGATACCGACCTTAAATATTGAAAAAAACAATAGACCATATCTTTTAACCGTTCAATCTTAACCGTATGAATTCCTCTAATAGCTATAAGCCCACACCCCTTGAACGAGTATTGGCGCGTATTACGCCTGAAATGCAACACCGTACCGATAATCGTATGATGATGGCAGCGCGTATTGCAGATGTGATGAAAGAAAACAACATATCGCAAGTGCAATTAGCAAAAATGCTCGACAAGCACCATTCTGTCATAACACAATGGTTGAGCGGCACTCAAAATTTCACGATTGATACCCTATCGGATATAGAAACTGTATTGGATATCAATCTACTTCAAGTAATTGATAACCAACCTATTGTTATTGAATTTACATTTAGAACCCAGCAAGAAGTACGCGAAGTAAAACCAAGTCATACTTCAGATAGCGAACCTATTAGCAATAGTCAATTCAATGTTTTCTCCAAACCTCAATACTTGGAAAGTACATTTTGTTGAACTATTGAAACTATTCCAAAACAATATTAAAAATGGCAAAATCAAAAAAAACTGAAATCAAAGAAACCATTATAGAAAAGAGCATTGAACCTAAAATTATTATAAAAAATATTGAGTTACTTAATTTTACCCTTTCTCCCGCGCCTAATGAAATGCCGAAAGAATTTCATTTTGAGGCACGGATTAGTCAGCAAATTCAACAAAAGGATAAAAGCATCATTGCTATTATTTCGATAAACATTAAAGATAAAAATGGTAGTCAATTGGGTACATTGTCTTCATCAAGTGCTTATGAAGTTGAAAACTTATTAGACCATATTAAAGATAAAAATTCACTAAATGATATTGGACTGAAAATAAATAAAATAACCGTTTCTATGGTTAGAGGTCTGATGTTTGGTGTTTTTAGAGGTACATTTCTGCACAATGCCTTATTACCAATTGTAGATGAACATTTTATTAAAAGCAATTAAAAAAAGCCCACATCGCTGTCAGCGATACCTACCGCAAAGCGTTTTTTGAAGCGTTTAAGGGGCGGTTTAATGCGTAGATACTCACACCGTTCAACAAAAAAACTCTACCTCATATCCAAATTTACAGTACAAAAAAACTGTTTTGCTTGTGGTTTTTGAAAAAATACCTATTTTCAACGGTATATTTCAATAACGCATCTCAATTTTCTATATCTATGAAAAGAAGACAGTTTTTTAAGCAATTGGGCGCAAGTTCGGCGGCATTGTCGCTCGGCACAGGAGCCTTAGCCAGCAACACACAACTTATTGACAATACCATTAAAATATCTGCCAACGATAAAGTGCGCATTGGCTTAGTCGGCGCGGGCATTATTGGGCATTATGACGTGGACGCTGCCTTAAAAGTGGCGGGGTTTGAAATCGCAGCCGTTTGCGATATATACACGGGGCGTTTGGACTATGCCAAAGAAAAATGGGGCGATGGCATTTTCACGACCCGCGATTATCGAGAGTTGATTGCGCGGAAGGATATTGATGCCGTGTTCGTCTGCGTACCAGACCATTGGCATGACCGCATTTCGATAGATGCCCTCAACGCGGGTAAGCACGTCTATGTCGAAAAACCGATGGTGCAAAAAATTGAATACGGACACGCCATGATTGCCGCCGAAAAGAAAAGCGGCAAGATATTGCAAGTCGGTAGCCAAGTGGCGAGTAGCGTCTTGGTCGGTGAAGCGCAAAAGCATATAGCGTCGGGTAAAATTGGCGAATTATCCTACGTAGAAGCCGTTAATGACCGTGCAGACCAGCGTGGCGCGTGGCAATATTCCATTCCAACAGATGCCAATCCGCAAACGGTGGATTACGATAGGTTTTTAGGACGTGCGCCCAAAACGGCGTTTGAAGCCATGCGCATATTCCGTTGGCGCAATTATACGGACTATGGCACAGGCGTAGCGGGTGATTTGGTCGTGCATTTGATGACCAGTTTGCATAAAATAACGGGGTCTTTGGGTCCAAAACGCATATTTGGCTTGGGCGAAGTGAATTATTGGAAAGATGGGCGCGATGCCTTCGACCTCGTCACCAGCATTATGGACTATCCACAAACAGCGACGCATCCTCAGTTTCAATTTTTCTCCCGCGTCAATTTGGCGAGTGGCAGCGGCGGCGGTGGCTACACAAAGCTCGTGGGTACTGAGGGGGTCATCGAAATGCGCGGCAACGAACTAAAAGTCAATTATTTTAAATATGCAGAAGCCCCTGGCTTTGGTGGCTACGATAGCTACACCAGTTTTTCAGCCAAGCAAAAAGAGGAGTTTAAAAAATGGTATGAAGCCACTTATGCCAATAAAAACCCGAAACGCACCATCGGCGAGGAGATTGTCTATAAAACACCCACGGGCTACGATGACCGTGTGGTGCATATGACCAATTTTTTCGAGAGTATTCGCGCAGCCAAGCCTTGCATTGAAGATGCCAGTTTTGGTTTACGCGCGGCGGCTCCCGCTTTGGCGTGTAATATGAGTGCTATTCAAAAGAAGGCTATTCATTGGGATGCGGAGAAGATGAAGGTGACAAAAGGATAATCTTTTGCGGTAAAATAAGAAGTATAAGGTGATTTTTATGAAAAAATCACCTTATACTTCCTATCTTAGGAGTTGACAAATGCACTCAAAAATGGTAAACCAAGTGTAGTGTTTTTTAAAGTATTTACAAAATGATTAGTGCAAGCACATTATTTATTTGCATAATTCATAATAAAGGCTAATTTTGTTCTAAATATACTAAAACGAAATTTAGAATGTCGGTATTAGAATTAAAAAGCGAATTGCACGAAATAATAGTAATGCTACAATCAGAAAACGCATTGCTCAAACTGCTAAAATCAGCAAAGAACGTTGCTGAGGAAGAGGATTTATATGACTTATTGACACCCAGTCAAGTCGAAAAATTGGAGGTATCCATTGCCAACAGTAAAAAAAAAGACATTCTATTGAACCACGATGAAGTCAAGCAAAAACACTCAAAATGGTTAAGCAAATAAGGTGGACACCTGATGCAGACAATGCTTTTGAAGCCATTGCTATCTTCATTAATGACAATTTTTCTGCTAAATTGGCATTCAAATTTGCGGATGCTGTTTACAAAAAGATAGATATACTCACCAAACATCCCTTCATGGGTCGTATTTCTCCAATAGATACCACAGTTAGGATTATCCAAGTTGATAAAAATCATATCCTGTTTTATAGTTATGATAATTTTGAACTCGTCATCATTGATATTTTTGATACCAGGTAAGACCCATATAAGAGAAAATATTAATTTCAATTCCAAATACTGAGGGGGTCACTTCCTATACCGTTCCCGCAATATTTTCATCATATGCACATTAATTGCCCATTGGTCAGCAACGGGTTGGCGCGTGTAAGGCAGGGTTTGTAAATAATCCGCAGGACCAAATTCGGTCAGTATTGTAGCATTTTCTCCTTTTTTTGCCTTGTTTTCAATCACTTTATCCCACCAGCCGAGGTGGTGTTTGAGGGCGTTGTCCCATTCGGGGGCGCGTGGGTCGTTCACTTGTGGACCTTCGGCATGACCTACTCTTGCGTGTAAATGTCCTGTGCGATTGAGTGCATAATCCACCGTTTCGGCTTGGTCGTCGAGTAGCGACTCGTGGACGTTGCACCAATGCGATATATCGAGCGTTAGACGCATATCAGGCGATTTTTCGAGATATTGCTTCGTGATATGGGCAGCAAAACACAAGCGTCCGCGATGCGTTTCGTGGTATATCGGGATACCCGTTTCTTTCGCTTTTTTCGCCGTCATATCAAAATATGTTTTGGCTTGTTCGGGTGTAAAATAGTCTTTTCCCGAATGGCAATTAATATATAAAGGCTTGAAAGTCAATGCTGCATTGAGCATTTTTTCAAATTCTTCCATATTTTTAGCATAGTCTCGGTTGCCCGACCCTACCAAAAAGCCATATTTAAAATTGTTTTTTTGAAAAGCTCCTAATGCCGCGTCTTGGTCTTTGGCTTGCATCGGCACCCATATCTCTGTGCCATCATAACCTTCGCCTTTGGCTTTGATAGTGAACTCCTCAATCGTTCCTCTGAAACCCCAATTGGTCGCCAAAACGGTTAGTGAAAAATTGGTGGGTATATTGAAGTTAATTTTTTCGGAAAAAGGATTTGCGAGTAATGCGCTACTCATTAGGCTGGTTTTTTTTAAAAAATCTCTACGTATCATTTAATATAAGTTATTGGTTATTAATTTTTTATGATAAAAAAGTAATTCACTAACAAAAATACCACATTGGATATAATAGGAACACGGATGATGCAGATAAAACGGATTTACACGGATTTTTTCCCAATTAGATAGAAAAAAAATCCGTTTAAATCCAATACAATCCGTGTTATCCGTGTTTCAATTGTGTCTTATGCGGCATTACTGGTTCTTAAAAATATGTTCATAAATCAAAATGCCGTAGCTACGTTACTCCAAATACTGAGGGGTATTTGTGCATTAGTTTTTCATTTCGCAGGGCGATTGAAATCGCCCCCTATTGATAGGTTTACGTGGTCAAAATCAATAACGGGCGATTTCAATCGCCCTTCCAATGTAAAAACTAATGAACAAATGCCTTTTTTGTCCATATGCGGAATTGCCGTAGTACGTATAAAAGTATGTTCGCAAATTGAATTACCGTAATTTAAAAAGCCGCGTAGCGGTTAAATGTGGGTAATGATGTACCCCCTCAGTATTTTGAAGGTGCGTAGCACCGTAATCTTTACCCATACTACAGTGCTACGCACCTTTAAACACTGGTGGGATGGCGTAGTTACCAAAATTGCACCTCTAACGAGGCTTTTTGTCCTACCATAATTAATAATATCAAATAATCTCTCGAATAACACTCCCCGCCACATCGGTCAAACGGAACGGGCGACCTTGAAATTGGTAGGTAAATTTTTCATGATCGAAACCCAATTGGTTCATAACGGTAGCTTGCACATCGAATACGGAGACTTTTCCACTAATCGGATTGTAGCCAATTTCGTCCGTTTCGCCGTGCGAAATGCCGCCTTTGATGCCGCCACCCGCCATCCAAATTGTAAACGCATCGGTATGGTGGTCACGTCCTTTGAAGGGCATTGTTACGCCGTTGCGGTTTTCCATCATGGGCGTTCTGCCAAATTCGCCGCCCCAAATCACGAGCGTTTCGTCCAATAAGCCGCGCTGTTTGAGGTCTAAAAGCAAGGCGGTGACGGGTTTGTCCACTTCGCGGCATTTATTGACAAAACCGTAGTCAATCGCTAAATCTGCGCCCGTGCCGTGGGCATCCCAACCCCAATCGAACAACTGAATATAGCGCACCCCTTTCTCCACCAATTTACGCGCCAGCAAAACATTGTTAGCAAAGCACGTTTTACCGGGTTTTGTACCGTACATTTCGTGAATATAAGCAGGCTCTTCGTTAATATCCATCACATCTGGCACGGATATTTGCATTTTGTACGCCATTTCATATTGCGCCATCCGCGAGAGTATTTCGGGGTCTTGAAACTCATTATAGGTCTCTTGATTTATTTCGTTGATAGCGTCAATTGAAGCCCGACGCACGTCCCTATCCATCCCATGCGGGTCTTTGATAAACAACACAGGCTCACCTTCCGAGCGACATTGCACACCTTGATATACTGAGGGAAGGAAGCCACTGCCCCACACGCTTTTGCCACTATCGGGGTCGCGCCCACCAGAAGTCAGCACCACAAACCCAGGGAGGTTACTGTTTTCAGAACCCAAACCATAGGTTGCCCACGCGCCCATGCTCGGTCTGCCCAAACGCGGACCACCTGTGTGCATCAATAGTTGCGCTGGTGCATGGTTAAATTGGTCGGTATTCACGGCTTTCAAAAACGCAATATCATCAACGACAGTCGAAAGGTGCGGCATATTATCCGATACCCATGCGCCCGATTGCCCGTATTGCTTAAATTGGGCTTGGGGACCCATCATTTTAGGTATGCCTCTGATAAAAGCAAATTTTTTCCCTTCTAAAAATGATTGCGGGCAGTCCTGCCCATCCATTTTTGCCAAAGCAGGTTTATAATCAAACAGCTCCAATTGCGACGGCGCACCTGCCATATGCAAATAGATAACCGATTTGGCTTTTGGCGCAAAATGCGGTATCTTAGGTGCTAATGGGTTGAGCATATTGAGGTTGTTAGCAGCCCCAGATACTGATGGCACATCCCGAGGAAATCGGGAAGGGGTGCTGTTGCAGCCGATTAAGGAAGCCAGTGCGGACGCACCTAAGCCGTAGGTACATTCTTTCAAAAACAATCGCCGCGTTTGTAGGCGTAGTTGCTCTTCGATGGCGTATTGTTCGATGGTTTTGCGAGCCATTTTTTATCAAATTGATTAATAGGAACACGGATTAGGCTGATTAGACGGATTTTCGCGGATTTTCAAAAGAAATCCGTGTAAATCTGTGTTATCTGCCCAATCTGTGTTCCTAACAAGGTTAATTTTGTTTTGTAAAAATAATAGAATTTTACATATTCCACATTTTCTTTTTTCCTTTGTTGAAAATTTAGTTTATGAAAAATATTCAACTCAAACCCGTTAATAAAAACGACATTCCGCTATTATCAAGTATAGCAAAGCGGGCTTACAGCGACCACTATCCACCTATATGGCACGATGCAGGTGCGTGGTATATGCAAACGATGTATAACGAAACCCAATTAGCGAGCGAGTTGGAAGACAATAATGCGGTATATTACCTTATCTATCAAGACAATACGCTTTACGGTTTTATTAAATTAAAAATAGACTACCCCCTCAGTATTGGGCAAGCGGGATTGGCTTTCGGACACGGCAAAGGCAGCGATATGGCACTCGATAACGCTTTATATATTGACCGTATCTATTTCGTGAAAGAGGCTACGGGCAAAGGTCTGGGACAATATTGCTTTGATGTGATTACTGAATTTGCAAAATCGAAAGGGAAAGACGCACTATGGCTGATGGCGATGGATACAAGTGACGCGCTTCGTTTTTACGAAAAACAGGGTTTTCAATATTGTGGCACATGGTCTTTGGATTTTGAGATGATGAAAGAAGAAAGACGGGGTATGGTGATAATGTATAAAAGGATAATGGATAATGGATAGGCTTTTTTCATTGATATGGCAATTTCGTATATTTGGGAAAAAGTTTTTTTGACATTGTGGCGACATCGGAAGGGCGATTTCAATCGCCCTTCCGATATACCCACAATATCCATATGCGGCATTGCTGTCCTTCATAAATCATTATTCCTTGTTCCTTATTCATAAACCAACAGTTTTGATTGTTACTTTTACATTAAATCAAAGTTGTTCTAATAATATGTGGTAAAGAAGATGGACATTTGTAAAAAATATGCAAAATGAGTGTCACAAATCCGTACCCGAAACACGTAATTTTTCAATATCCACAAAATAGGGTATTATACAAATAAATGAAATATTAATGTTGTAAAATATTAATTGTTAATGATTTATAAATTAAAAAAATATTAAATTATTATATTTTGACACGTCATTTTTTTTTGATATTTTTTTAATTTTTTTTCAAACCAAATGGAACTTTTTTGGCGTTTAATTTGTATTTAAGGGTATGTGGCGTATTTAAAGGTTTTTTTTGAGTTTGTCAATACCCTAAGGAAACTTTTTTTCCACATTTTACGTATCTTATAGTTATAATCACGCAACTTACTTTTTTAAAACGGGCAACTATGCGTCAGTTAAAAATCACCAACAAAATCACCAGCCGCGAAAGTCTTGCGCTGGACAAATACCTAAACGATATAGGTAGAATAGCCATGCTATCAGCTGACGAAGAAGCTGATTTGGCACGCCGTATCCGTTTGGGTGACGAAAAAGCCCTTGAGCGTTTAACAGAGGCGAACTTACGTTTTGTGGTATCTGTGGCTAAACAGTATCAAAATCAAGGTTTGACTCTAAGTGACCTTATCAACGAAGGCAACGTCGGTTTGATGAAAGCAGCACGTCGCTTTGATGAAACCAAAGGCTTTAAATTCATCTCCTACGCTGTGTGGTGGATTCGTCAGTCTATCCTTCAATCTATCGTCGAACACAGCCGTATCGTACGCTTGCCTCTAAATAAGGTGGGTTCGTATAATAAGGTGAACGATGCTTTTATCTCATTCGTTCAGGAGTTCGAGCGCGAACCGAGCAATGAGGAATTGGCGGAATTGTTAGAAATGACACCAAAAGAAATCTCTAATATGTTGCGCACCAACACGCGCCACGTATCTATGGATCAACCGTTGGGTGGTGAAGACTCAGATGCAACGATGCTCGATGTATTTATCAGCGATGACGATATTCTACCAGATACGCTTCTATTGGCGCAATCTATGCGCGAAGAAGTACAACAAGGTTTGTCTATTCTTTCTGACCGTGAGCGCGAAGTTATTTCAGCATATTACGGCTTAAATGAGTTCAAACCCTTGACTTTGGAGGAAATCGGTGAGGCATTTGGCTTAACGCGCGAGCGTGTACGCCAAATCAAAGAGCGTGCTATTCGCCGCTTGCGCAAATCATACAACAGTTCAGAAATGAAATCATACCTATAAAAAGAATTTTACCTTCCTACAAGCCACTTGCGCAAGCGAGTGGCTTTTTTCATTTTATAACTTATTGAAAATCAAGTAACTAATTGAAATTGGGGTAAAAACTCAGCAATTCCGTATTTGACTGAGGGGGTGCTTGAAAGAGAACGATATATGAGCCCAGACACTATTAATCGAATTATGGAAAAAATGTTGCTGTACAAATAATACAAAAGCGACAAACCATGTGATACTTCTGTGATTCAGATAATTTATATTTGTATTGTATAATAAAAATACTTAGGTAAACTTTTTAAAAATTTAAAAAATGGAAAACAAATTAAAAAATCTTAGAGCAACACTCAACACGCTTAACTCAAATGAGTTGAAACAAACACTTGGCGGGGCATATAAAAGAAATGCTAGACCCACTCCAAAGGACAATACTTTAGCAAACTTAGTTGCAAATTATGTCCCTGTTGCACCTCCCCCTGGTACATACTATTTGTATGGGTCTTTTTATAACGCCAATGGGGAAAGAGTAGAAGTACCAACACAGACAGCAGGATAATTTGAGTTTGGTAATTCAGAGAAGTTCAAGTTTTGACTTGAACTTCTTTTTTTTTGAAAATACTGAGGGGTGCTATCTGAGACAATTTCGTGGCCGTTTGGAGGCGAAAAATGGGGATACAGTTGTCGTATTTAAATGTCAAGAGATATTTACAATTTTGCCTATCATAGAAGGCGGCGCATCGGAAGGGAACAAATGGATACGTTTGGGTGTGGAAGATGAAAATGGCTTAGGCAAAGGCATACGCACCATTGCTTTTTATCAATACAATGACCGTCATTCTTATCTTTTAAAACAATTTTATCCACTGTTGTATAAAAACTTGGGTTTGGGGCAGTATTTTTAGCCTCATCTTTTCATCGCAAATTCATCAAAATTCATCACTGTCGAAGCGATGATGGTATATGCCGCGACTTCCACTTTATCCAATTGCGCATCTTTGAGATATTCGCCGATAGTCAATAGTTTTTCCGCTTTATCGGGATATTGTTTATAGTAACTCAATTGTGTATCATACAATTGCTTCAAGACTTCTGTTTCTTTCTCGCGTGGTTTGCGGCTTGTCAAGGCTTGAAATATGTATTCTATTCTTTCCAATACTGAGGGGGTAGCCTTTATGGTTTTTTCAGCCAATATACGTGATGCTTCTACAAATTGTGGGTCGTTCATCAACACTAAGGCTTGTAATGGCGATGCGGTTTTTTGTCGCCGCACCATACAGACTGAACGGTCAGTGGCATCAAAATTCAACATAGCAGGGGGCGGCGAACTGCGTTTCCAAATGGTATAGAGGCTTCTGCGATAAAGGCTATCGCCGTGATTTTGAACATATACAGTCGCATTGCGTGTGGCTAAGGCTTCCCATATACCCGCAGGTTGATAAGGATAGACGCTTTTACCGCCTATTTTTTTGACCAATAATCCACTCGCAGCCAGAGCATTATCGCGCACCCCTTCGGCGGATAGTCGGTTGGCTGGATAATGACTGTAAAGTACATTCCCATTGTCTTTTTCGGTGGCTTCTGCACTCGGCAAAGACGATTGCCGATAGGTGGCAGACATGGCAATTTGCTTGACAAATGCCTTTAAATTCCAGTTTTTCGCCCCAAAATCAAGGGCTAACCAGTCTAAAAGCTCAAAATGCGAGGGTAATGCACCCTGATTGCCAAAGTCTTCTTGCGTAGCTACCAAGCCTTTTTCAAACATCAATTGCCAATAGCGGTTCGCCATCACACGTGCAAAAAGTGGGTTCTTTTCATCTAAAAGCCATTGCGCCAGACCCAAGCGATTTTTAGGATATTTTTGGGTATCAAAGGGAAAAATTTTGACGGGTGTTGCCATCGTGACCTCAGTAGTTGGGGCATCATACGCGCCGCGATTGAGGATATAGGTTTTGCGATAATCTTTCCTTTCGGTCATTATCATCACCTCCTCCAAGTCTGTTACCAATAAATTTTCTTTTTTTCTTAATGCCGTCAAACTATCTATTGCTGCCGTATATTGAGGCACGCCCCCCCTCAGTATAAATAGGTCAAAAAGCTGTTTTTGCTCTTTATCTGTTCGGCTTTTCTTTGCTAATAGATTGGTAATCAAAGGTCTATTTTCATACAATTCTGATACTTCAATATCAGAAATTTGTCTTTTGAATATCTGCAATTCGTCCATCCAAGTGTTCTGAATGGTCTCACGGGTATTCATGCCAAATTTGAATGGTGAAGAAGACCAATTGTGATTACGCCACGAGTGCAATAGGCTTTTGGTCAAATTATCCGTCAATAGGTGATAGTTAGGCGTTTTGCCATTGATCCAAATATGTACGCCATTGGCTTTGCTACTGCCATCGTAGGTCATGGCGATATGCGTCCATTCGCCCACTTTTATTGCCTCAAATGTTTGAATATCAATGGCATTGTCGGGCCAAACATGATTCAATTGGAACGATAAAGTACCATCTTTATTCAATTTGCACAACCAGCCTCGATAGCCTTCTGCATCGCCATTCGTCTTGCCGAATATAGGACCTTCTTCACCCGTTTTCATCAGTTTTACCCAAATACTGACACTAAACGGTTGGTTGCGATCATAGTCCAATGCCCGTCCCATTTGCATACCCGCATCACCGAGAAAAGATAAGCCGTTGCCAAATTTACCTTCCACCAACTTAGGGCGTTTATCTCTATCGCCTGTAAAATGGGTCGCTTTGAGCATGGTATCAGCCGTTTCTATATTCCGAAAGCCCCATATTTTTGAAGGTGGGTTGTATTTTTTAGTCGTATCTTTTTTACTTTCTTCTAACTCTTTTTCACGTTTTTCCAACTCTTTTTTAGAGGGAGGAAAAACGTAGTCAATGTTCATGGTCGTATCCTCTTTTTCAAAATTCAAATGCACAACCCTTTTGTACGCGCCCAGACCGACATCAACAGAACCCACTGGCGTATTCGCTGGGGTTTGATTTTCAACAGCTTTCGCGCTCCACTCTGCCAGCCATTTTTCAAAATCTTTTTTATACTGTTCTGTCACTTGGGTAGTAGCCAAATACGGTTTCATAAGCATATTCAAACTATCTAAACTCTTTTCCGCTTCGGGCGTTTTGAGCGTCAAAGTAGGCGTTGCTTCGCCACTATATGGCACTATGCCAGTATCGTTATTTTGATTAAAAAAAGCATATAAAGAGTAATAATCAGTATGCGTAATCGGGTCATATTTGTGCGTATGACACCTTGCGCACTCGGTTGTTAAGCCCAAAAACGCTTTGCCAAAAGTGCCTACTCTATCAGCCACATATTCCACGCGGTATTCTTCATCCACCACGCCGCCCTCTTGAGTTTGTTGGTGATTTCGGTTAAAACAAGTGGCAATCAGTTGGTCACGGGTAGGATTTTTCAATAAATCGCCGCCCAATTGCCATATAACAAAATCATTGAAGGGCAAATTTTGATTAAACGCTTTGATAACCCAATCCCGATACGGGTAGGCATTGCGCAGTCCATCGTCTTGATAGCCATGCGTATCGGCATACCGTGCCACATCGAGCCAATCCATCGCCATACGCTCGCCATACTGAGGGGTCGCCAAAAGTCTATCAACCAAACGTTCGTAGGCATCGGGGGTATTATCCTTTATAAAATCATGGACTTCTTAAACAGTAGGTGGC